>JADFPW010000107.1 GCA_022562105.1 Planctomycetota bacterium | reverse complement strand
AATGGCGACATCGCCGACATGAACGGCGACGGTCTCGTTGATCCACTGGACGTAGGATTCGTTCTAGCCCGTTTCGGACCCTGCCCCTGAGAGGTCAGGTGAAGAACACAACCAGCCGCACACGCCCGAACGACGATTGACCTCAACATCCGCGCGTACCCACGCAGAAGGATTCTGCTTAACCCACTGAACCGAGCAGTGGGACTATCCGACTCACCGGCCGCCGCCGCTTCTACAGATCGGTAACTTTTCCCTTCTTGCTTGCTTACCACACGCGTTTTTCGGACGCGGGCACCGTCAAACCTGATCCGCTCCCCTGCCGATAAAGAACCCGCCGGAATAGCACCCATAAGTCCATCGAAAATCCAGTTCCCAAGGCCCCGACCCGTAATGGGTCCTGAGCCACGGACGCCGGGTGGCGATTCCAACACGTGGTGGAGCACAACACCATGCCAAGTCCTCGAATCTGCTGGAGTCCTACACATGGCTTCCCCAAGAATCTGCGCGACGACCTCGACGTCATTGACCCTGCTGTGCCTAATTACCGGACCCGTAGCGGCAGACGTTATCTACGTACAGGCCGACGCCGACGGTACTCGTAACGGAGGCAGTTGGTCTGACGCGTTTGACGACCTGCGGGCCGCACTGACCGCCGCCCATTTCGGCGACGAAATCTGGGTCGCCGCCGGCACCTACACCCCAACAGATCCCAATGGCGATCGAACCTCAACCTTCAATCTCAAAGACGGGGTCGGAGTCTACGGAGGATTCGAGGGCACCGAGTCACTACGAGAACAACGCGACTGGGTTTCCAACACCACCATCCTCAGCGGCGACCTCAACGGAGACGACCAGCCGTCGTTCTTCAACAACCAGGAGAATAGCTATCACGTCCTGGACGGCGGTGGGGCGACGAGCGAAGGGGTTCTCGACGGATTCACCGTGACCGGCGGAAACGCGCACGGCGATTGCTGCTTCTACAACAGCGGCGGCGGCATGCACAACAGCTCATCCGATCAACCTACCATCGCCAATTGCATCTTCACCCAGAACTACGCCGCCGATCGCGGCGGGGCCATGTACAACAATTACGGCACCCCGACCATCATCAATACGGTCTTCGTAGGCAACTTCGCGACCGAGCGCGGCGGAGGAATGTGCAACAACTTCGCCGGCCCCGTCCTGATTGATTGCAGGTTCAGCGCGAATCTCACCGACGGTAACGGCGGAGGAATGTCCAACGTCTTCAGCAATCCGCAATTGACCGGATGCGTTTTCGAAGATAACCAAGCCGGTTATCGCGGAGGCGGACTGGCCAACGATAACCTGAGCGATCCAATCCTGATCGACTCGGTCTTTTACAACAACGTCGCCGTCTCAGATGGAGGCGCCGTCTCCAACTGGAACTACTGCCATCCGGTGTTCTTGCAATGCATACTGGCAGACAATTCAGCCGACTACGGCGGGGCGCTCTACGCGAAGGAAAGCTGCATTGTGGAGCTGACCTCCACCCGGATCAGCGGAAACTCCGCGACACTTGGCGGCGGACTGTTCGGCGAGATCGACAGCGAACTGACCCTGACCAACTGCACGGTCATCGGCAACACCGCCACCAGCGGCGGCGCCGTCTACGCCAAAACGGACTCCGTGGTATCCATTGGCAACAGCATCTTCACCGAGAACACTCTGCTGACCAACCACTCGATCTATGTCAGCTTGTCCGGGATCCTGACCGTGGTCAACAGCAACATCGCAGCTGGTTCCGATTCGATCCAGGACTACTCGGATACCTACGATTGGGGCGCAGACAACATTGAGGCTGATCCACAGTTTGCGATCGCCGGCACTTGGGCGGTAGGCATCAATCCCGACGATCCATTCGACAACATTTGGGTCGACGGCGACTACACCCTGCTGCCGAGGTCGCCGTGCGTCGATGCGGGCGACAATGCCCTTCTCCCCGCCGACTCCGACGACCTGGACGGCGATGGCGACACGACCGAATACAGCCCCCTGGATCTGGAGGGCGGCCAACGAATTGCAGACGGCCACTTGGACGGTAACGCCGTGGTGGACATGGGCGCACTCGAGTACCAACCCACCTGTGCCGGCGACGTCAACGAGGACGGCATGGTCAATCCGTTGGATTCCGGATTCGCGATGGCCCGTTTCGGATGCTCCGTCGGCACCGGCGATCCCGACTGCGATGGCTCCGATGTCAACACCGACGGCCTCGTCGACCCGCTGGACCTAGGCTACATCCTCTCGCGCTTCGGCGCCTGCGACTGATCCGCCGGCGTCGCCAAAAACCATGTTGGGCTACTCGTCCGTCCCCCGACCCGCTTCCATTCTAACACGAGGGATGGAGTGTCCCGCCGCTCCGGCGTCCTCTTGGACCGGAATCACGGTCAAGGTCAGTAGGGTTCTGGCGGCGCCGATTACTTGACGCGCTCGTAGGACAACTCGATGACCTTGTAGTCATCGCCCGCGTGCAAGTCGATGATCTCGAACGTGTAGTGGTCGGCGTCGACGATCCGCGTCACGTACTTCACCGTCCGACCGATCACGTTCATACTCGGCTCGTCCATCTCGCCATAGTAGGTGAACACGCCCGTCTCGGGATGGCGCATTCCCGCAAACGTGAGCATGTTGGTGCCCATGTTCGAGCACCACGAACTGATGTACAGGTTTCGATAATTGTCGTAGCCTGTCATGCCGATGCCCTCGTAGGGTTGGCCCATCATGGTCCCTTTGTGCTCGTGCATGATGAATCGCCCATCGAGTACCCACTTCATACTCGACTGCCCGTCCGACTCCATCGGCGGTGAGCCCGGACCACCCATGTAAATCTTCGTCTTGGTCTTCCACTTGCCGACGAAGTAGTCGAGATGCTTGTGGGCGTCGCCGGGCGTCATCGCCATCTGATCCGGGGTCCTTCCGGCTTGTGGGTCGTCACCGTCGCCCGGAGCCTGCGCCCCGACGATAGCGCTGCCCGCATACATGCCCCCAAGGATCAGACCGATGGCCACAAGAAATGTGCGCTTCTTCATGAGACTAGCTCCCTCGCAGTATTCGCGTGTTCAATTCGTCCTACCCGATGCTCGCCAAGCGTAGGGGGAGCGCGTAGAGTTCGCAAGCGGGGTTGCTCCCTCGTGGCCAACGTTTCCCAGGTATCCGTCCTCAGCTCTCCACCGTCTCGAGGCGAGCCACCTGATTCAATCGCAGGGCGCGTATCTTGGCGTGGCCCTTCTACGTCGGGTACATGCTCGCCCGCTTAGGGCCGTGCGAGTAGGCTAACTCCAGGTCAGCGGCGCTTGAACTGCTTCTCCAGCTCTTTGACGGACATGCTCAGTGTCGTCGGCCGGCCGTGTGGGCAATTGCTCGACTTCTCCACCAGGCTACGCTGGGCAATCAACGCGTCGATCTCCTCCGGGGTCAGCGGATCGCCGGCCTTGACCGCCGCCTTGCAGGCCATCATCTCCAGTAGCTCGTGAACCAGATCCTCGACGTCTCCACCGGCGTCGTTCTCGGCTAGTTTGTCGAGCAGGTCGCCGAGGACACGCCGGGCACTGGTGTCAGCCAGGAGCGAGGGGAACGCGTGGACCGCCACCGTGTCCGGGCCGAAGGGCGATACCTCCATCCCCAACCGCTGCAACAGATCCCGGTGCGTCTCGAGCAGGGCCATCTGATCCGGTGTGACGGCCAACGTTTCCGGCAGCAGCAGGCGTTGTGACTCCAACGCACCGCCGGTGATGCGTTTGCGCAGCTCCTCATATATCACGCGTTCGTGAAGGGCGTGCTGGTCGATGATCAACAGGCCGTCCTCGGTCTCGGTGACCAGGTATGTATTGTGGAGCTGCAACGCCCGCCCGGGAGCCCTTTGAACCATGCCTTCCAGCGCGGGTTGGTGCACGTCGGGCGACGGGGAATCTCCATAATGGGTTCGCCATAACGATAGCGCGTCGGCCGGGCGCGGACGATCGGATACGGAGTCGCTCGCCGGGTGATTTCCAGTGGAGCGGTAAGGAGTGACGGTGGTGCGGTCGCCCAGCGCACCGCCCCGCGGAAACGCGCCCCTGGACGTCGAATCCGCGGTCCCGCTGGATCCAGTGGGTTGCGCCGGGATCTGGCGTTTGAACCACTCAGCCGCTTCGTGCCGCAGTTGGTCGTTTCGAGAATCATCCACCTGAGCATGCGGACTCGGAGCCCGCAGGGCAGGGGTCAAGTCCGCAGCCTGTAAGGTCTCGCGCAGGGCGCTGAGCACCTGGGACCGCACCGTACCTCCGTCACGCCAACGAACTTCGATCTTGGTCGGGTGTACGTTGACGTCCACGCCGGCCGGGTCCAACGTCAGATACACAAACGCCACCGGGTAGCGATCATGTTCCATCAGGCCTCGATACGCTTCTCGCATGGCGAACTGCAACATACGATCGCGGATCCAACGGCCGTTCACGAAGAGGTATTGCCAGTTTCCAGTGGCTCGAGCGCGGGCCGGAGGAGCGGCGTAGCCCTCAATGGCCAAGCCGTGCTCCGTTCGTTGAAAGTGCATCAGCTCGTCGGCCATCTCCGGGCCGAAGAACGAGGCAATCCGCTCGACGGTGGTTTGCTCACCGGGCAAGCTATGACTCGTCCGTCCATTCTTGGTCAGGTCGAATGCGATCGGTGGATGGGCCAGCGCCAGGCGGGTGAAGAGTTCGGTGACCCGGGCGGTCTCCGTGCTCTTGGTTCGCAGAAACTTCCGCCGGGCGGGCACGTTGAAGAACAGGTCGCGGACCTCCACCGTCGTTCCCGGAGGGCGTCCGACGGCGGTGGTCTCCTTGATCCGCGACCCGATGACCCGCACCTCCGCTCCGGCGTCGGCATCATGAGTCCGTGAGGTCAAGCGCAGGTTAGATACCGACCCGATGCTGGCCAGAGCTTCGCCCCTAAAGCCCAGGGTTCCAATGGCGAACAGTGCAGCCTCGTCGGCGAGCTTGCTGGTGGCGTGGGCGCTGACCGCAAGGTGAACGTCGCCGGCTGCGATCCCGCATCCATTGTCGGCTACGCGGATCAGCCGTTGACCACCCTCCTCGATACTCACACTGACGCGGGTGGCACCGGCGTCGAGGCTGTTTTCGATCAGCTCCTTGACCACGCTGGCCGGGCGCTCGACCACCTCCCCAGCCGCGATCTTGTTGACCAGCAAGTCCGGAAGCTGCCGAATGACACCCACGTGGCCATCCTTCCTGTTGGAGAAGCGAGCCTGGAGACCCGCACGCAAAGTGGGCCTTGAAGATTCAGGCCCAAACGCCTATGGACCGCGCGATCCATTGGCGATCATAGCAATTCCTGGCGGCTGGTTCAATCTGCATCGGCCGAGACTTCTGACGGCCGGCGGCCCAAGGAATCTCGGCGACCTGCGGCGGGATGGGCGTGTCGAATGCGGCGAAGGCTACCGTCGCTGGAGTTGTTTGAGACGTTTCTCGTAGGCTGGCACGAATGACGGGTCCGGACTGCCGTCAATGGCGGCTTCGTAGTTCGCCGCGGCCAAGTCCAATAGGGTGGCGTCTCCGAAGCGAGCCAGGGCATCCATGGCCACGGCCAGCTCGGCGGCAATCGTCCAGTGATTGTGAAGGGATTGACCGGTCTGCTCCCACCCATCGCTGGCGGCCTTGAGGGCGTCGGACCCGTTCTGCAAGGCGTCCTCCAGGGTTTCTTCCATGCCGGCCATCCGATCTTCGCCCAACCGCTCCAAGCCGGGCACCAGCCGAGCGGTGTCCAGAAGGTCGAGCGTTCGCTGCGAGTCACGAAGACGATCAAAGTACACCAGCCCCAAACGGTAGGAGCAGTCGGCCGACTGGGAACGCATGTACCCGGTAAGCTCGCCGCTGCGACGTAACAGATCGCTCGACGATCGTTTCTTGGCCTCGGGATTGGTGATGGCGTTGACCGTATCGCTGGCAGCGCTGATCCACGACCGAGCGAGCATCCGCGACTTGTCGAACGTGAGTTCACCGAGGGTGAGTTTGTCGATGGCCTGGTCTCGTGCGGCACGTACCTGATCGTCGGCGGCCATCAGATCGGTCCAGGCCTGCTCGGCCTCGGCGACCAGCGCGGCCGTCCGCGCCCGGGCATCGATCGACCCCCGAGCCAGGGATTCCCGAAACTCGGTCATCCGCACGATCGCCGCCCGATTTTTCTCTGCCCGGGCCTTCTCGGCGTTGATCCTCTGTTCCAAGGCATGCAAATCGGCCTCGACCGCACGGAGTCCGCGCTGTCCGGTGACCGGCCGGTCGGGATCGGCGGGCACATAGTCGCCGTGCAGCAGATCGCGCGTGTCGTCGATACGGGCGTTGACCAAGGTACCGAGCTCCAACGCCCGGGCGGCGGCCAACGCGGTGCGATAGATCGCAGCCTGTTCGTGGTAGGCGTCGGCGAAACGGTCCGCTCCATCCTCGGCCGTCAGATCAACCCCCCGATCCGCTAGTCGGTCCATCTCCGCTCGAGCCGTTTGCACGCGGTCGCGCTGTTCATTGGAGCGGCGGTGCAGATCCTCCGCGGTTGCCCGAAGATCAGTCAGGCGGTTCTCCAAGTCGGCGATTTCCTCGGTCGCGACTCGGTCCGCAGCCGTGGCTTCGGCCAGACGTTGGGCGAGGACGTCGGGATCGACGAGGATATGCTCGATCACCGATGCATCGATCTGGGCTACGAGCGAAGCCAACGTACTACGCAGCTTGTCGGCCGACCGCCTGAGCCTGACCGCGTCACGGTGGGCAGTGACGCCCTGGTGGTAGTAGATCATCCCTCGAAGCCGCTGGGCCTGCATGAACGTCGGACCCTGCGGTTCGTCGATCAATTTCATGGCGTCCGCAAGGGCACGTTCAGCCTGGGCGAGGAGGGCGGCGTTTTCGGCAATGAGTCGGTCGCGTGCATCGCGTCCGCTACGGACGGCTTCACGAAGCTGAGCCAGGTTGGGACCGATCGCTCGCGCCGGACGCTGGTGATGAGACTGCCAAGCCCCACCGAACTTCGCTTTCAGAAAACGCTCCTCGACTTGCTCGCTCCTGCCCGTATCGCGCTGACCGAAGTGGTCCCGGATCCGATCGTCGGCCGCCGCCAAGTCGTCTCGGCGTGTCTCCAGCAACTCGTCGATGGTCTCATCGTCCAGGGCGATGGTCTGCAGGCCGGTCGCCGACCAATCGGCCAAGACCGAGCCGAGCACCTCGAAGTTGTCCCGATATTGATTGAGCAGGCGGCGGGCTTTTTCCAGCTTTGGACCGGCGTCCTGGTGGATCTTGGCCTCGCTGCTCTGCATGGCAGGCACGAAAGAGATGGCCACCCCGGCCAACGCGAGTACCGCCACGACCGCGATGGCCGGGAGAGTGGATTCCTTCAATTCGGCGCCTGCCCTTCTATGGCTCGCATGGGGTGCCGGCCCGTTCGTCGGTGGGGCGACATCGGTCCACATGCCTCGCTTAGGCGGGGAAAACGCCACCCTCCGGGGCGGCGCCTGAGTCCGCGATGCATAGTCGGCCATTGTAGCCAACTTTGCGTCCAGGGAAAGGCACGGATCCCGGCTGGGGCGGGCTTCTGCCCACGGCCGACAGGCCCGGTCTGGCGTGCAGGTTCCGTCTGGTGTGCCACTGCTCTTGAGCAGTGCCGGTCTGCACATGTGCCACTGCTCTTGAGCAGTGTCTGCCGGTCTGCATGGGTGCCACACCGCACCAGCACTGCTCAAGAGCAGTGGCACGGGGCAGTGGTTTGAGGTTCAGACGGGATCATCCATCCGTAACGGCACGTCGGCCCATCCCTGCCAGAACCGAGCGCTGGACCACTCCCAGTCCATTGGGTCGTCCACTAGCTCACGCCGAACCGGGTTGGCATGGATGTAGTCCAGGATCGCCGGTACGGTCTTTTCCCGCACCACATTGCGATCGAAACCGCCGCCTGATTGCCAGAATCTGAACACCTGCCGCGACGGGTACACCACGGTCAGCCTCTCCAACCACGCGGTCTGTCGATTCTCTTCCAACCACTCACGAGCCGACTTGGCCACCGGCTGTTTGAGGAGGGCCAAGATACGCCGCATTTCGTAGTCTGGCACACGCGGATGCAAGAGCACGTGCATGTGCTCGGGCATGATGACGTATCCCCAGAGGGCCACATCGAGCTCCTTCCGCGTGCGTTCGAGGGCACCGACAATCCATCGGCGAACGCGGTCGCGAGAGAGGAGAGGTAAACGACGATGGCAGGAGTAGGTGAGAAAGTGAGCATGCCCGGGCTCGTTCCAGCTTTGACGGGTCTTGCGCGGGCGGTCGTTCATAGACCGATGATAGCACTGCTCAAGAGCAGTGGGACAGGAGGACCGCACAGGAGGACCGCACAGGAGCACTGCTCAAGAGCAGTGGCACAGGAGTACGGGAGGAGTCCATCAACCATCGGCGATTCGTGGCATCGAGCCAAGCCATTCATGGGCCACCCGGGCGACCTCGGGGTCGAATTGTGAACCCGCGCCGGTGGTCAGCTCCTCCTGCACATGGGTTCGCGTGTAGGGGCGCTTGTAGCTCCGGGGCGAGAGCATCGTGTCGACCGCGTCGGCGACGGCGAGGACGCGCGATTCGAACGGGATTTCGTCGCCAGCCAGCCCGTAGGGATATCCCGAGCCGTCGAACGACTCATGGTGATGAAGGATGATGGGTAGCTCGGCGCTGAGGAAGCTGGCATGCCCGAGGATTTCGATGGCGATCCCGGGGTGGCGTTTGACGATCTCGAACTCCTCGTCGCTCAACGGTCCGGGCTTCTGGAGGATGACATCGGGAATCCCGATCTTGCCGATGTCGTGGAGCAGGGCGGCGGTTCGAAGACTCTCCATCCGTTCAGCCGAGAGCCCCAAACGCGAGGCGATTACCTCACAGTAGAGACTGACCGTTCGCGAGTGACGTTGAGTAAACGGATCGCGGGCTTCGACAGTAGCCACCAGAGCGCGGGTGGTTTCCAAGTAGGTCTGGCGAAGCGTCGTTGCTACGCGTTCGGCGATCTCGGGCTCGTCGTCTTGACCAGCGCGTCCCGACGCGGAACCTTGGCCCTGTCGAGACCGATCCCGGGCTCGATCGAAGTCGCTCGACTGAGGCGCCGGAAACGACGTCCAAGTGCGCGCGGGCTGGTACTCGGAGATCGCTGCGGTCTCGTTTTGTTCGATTTGGCCCATGGTTCACGTCTTCCGCACCGGTCTGCCGGCAGCCCCTTCGTATCGACGCGCGTTAGCACGGACTTGACCGGAACGACGGCTATACAAGGCTGAAGGGGAAGCAAGGTCCGGTGTTGTCCGGCACGTCCTCGTTAAACGTGGACGGCGACGTTGGCTGGCGCGCCGGAGTGTTCCGGGACGGACTCCCACCACTCGAATAGCGCAACCCTACCGACCCCGAAACCGCGGGCGACGGACTCCGCAGCGAACACCGAAAAAAACGCCGCCGACGGTCCAGCGCCGACGGACGTGATGCGATAAGCGCGGAGAAAGTAGGAAGCGCTTCACGCCCGTTCGATCATCTCATTCGGGACCGCCCACGATTCATCCGGACCTACGCAAAGCCGCTCCCCCCGGTAGTCCACCGGAGGCCGCTTGGACCGCTCCGCGAGTGGCATTCTCGGGCCGAGCCGCTATCATGAAATGTTGCGTTTCTGGGACCTGAACCGCCCGGTGGGAACGGCCCTCGCCGCTCGTCCACGGACGTCTGGGGGCTGTTTCGCTTCTGGAATCCGCATAGCACGGGGTCGCCTGGGCCGTCTGGCCACTCCTCGCACGTCGAGGAACGAGTCAGCGCAGCAGGACGAATCGAAACCGGGAGTTCGGACGTAATGGATCAACCAGCAGATACGATCGCCGTGGTCGGTGCGGGGGCGATGGGCCGGGGCATCATGCAAGTCTTCGCCCAGGCCGGCTATGCCGTCCGGGCGTTCGATTCCAACGCAGAGGTGCTCGATGCGGCCCCGGAACAAATACAAGCGGGCCTCCGGCGCCTGGTGGACAAGGGCAAGATCGACACCGCCACCGCCCAGGCCATCGTCGGTCGAATCACGCCGGTCAGCAACCTGAGCGAGCTGGGCCATCCCAGCTTGCTGATCGAGGCCGTCGTCGAGCGGGCGGACATCAAGGAGGAGGTTCTGCGAACCCTGGATGACCTACTTCCGGACGATGCGATACTGGCCAGCAACACGAGCAGCATCAGCATTACCCAACTGGCGTCGGTGACGAAACACCCACAGCGTTTCATCGGCATGCATTTCTTCAACCCGGTTCCGGTGATGAAGCTGGTGGAAGTCGTGGTGGGCATGGACACCAGCGAAGAGACCTACAGCAAGACGGCCGAGATCGCCAAGGCCATCGGCAAGACGCCCCTGCGGGTCAAAGACTATCCCGGTTTCGTCTCCAACCGCGTGCTGATGCCGCTGATCAACGAAGCCATCGATTGTTTGCAGGACGCCGTCGCCGACGCCGAGACCATCGATCAGGTCATGCAGTTGGGCTGCGCCCATACCATGGGCCCCCTGCGCACCGCGGACCTGATCGGACTGGACGTCTGCTTGGATATTATGGAAGTGCTCCATCGGGATCTGGGTCGGGACCGCTATCGACCCAGCCCGCTGCTTCGCAAGATGGTCAAAGCAGGCCGGTTGGGGCGAAAGACCAAGCGAGGATTCTACTCCTATGAGTAACATCACCGAGGTCAAGGTGGCCGTCGACGGGTGTCGAGCTTCGCTGACGTTTACTAGCGAAAGCGGCCTCAACGTGTCGTCGCGCGAGACGTTGGCCCGCCTGGCCCACGGGGTCGAGACGTTGGCCGGCAACCCGGTGGTTCGGCTGACCGTGGTGCGGGCCGAGGGCAAGGTGTTCCTGGCGGGGGCGGACATCAAGGAGATGTCGGGATTCGATGCCGACCGAGCCCGGGAGTTCTCCGTGTTCGGCAATCGCACGATGGACAGCCTAGCGTTGCTGCCCTCGATCACCGTAGCAGCCATTCAGGGGGCGGCGTTGGGAGGCGGGTGCGAAATCGCCCTGGCCTGCGACTTTCGGATCGCGGTCAAAAGGGCCAAGATCGGCTTGCCGGAGACCACGCTGGGTCTGATCCCCGGATGGGGTGGGACCAAGCGGGCTTCGCGGCTACTGGGGCCGACTCGGGCGCGGCGTTTGATATTTGGCGGTGGAGTGCTGTCGGCCGACGACGCCCTCCAGATCGGCCTGATCGACGAGGTGGTCGCGGAGGAAGCCGACCTGGGACCGGCCATCCAGCGATTATTCGACTCCCTGCATCGCGGTGGTCCACGAGCGATCGCGATGGTCAAGCGAGCGTTGGCCACCGGCGATGAACCAGCCGCGTTCGCCGAATGCTTCGCCGGCAGCGAGTCGGGCGAGGGCATCGCTGCGTTCATGGAAAAGCGACCCGCGACATGGATGGAGAAAAGGCCATGAGCACCGAACCCGCCACGGATAGGCGAGTGGGCCAATCGCAAGAGGCCGTTGAATCGATAGGCGACCCCGCCTGTGTGGGGCCACGAGATCTGCCGGGATTCAATCCTGCCGAGTCGCTGGGTGAGCCGGGGCAGTATCCGTTCACCCGAGGCGTCCATGCGGAGATGTACCGCCGCCGGCTGTGGACCATGCGCCAGTTTGCCGGCTTCGGTTCGGCCGACGACACCAATCAGCGATTCAAGTTCCTGTTGGAGAAGGGTCAGACGGGCCTCAGCACGGCCTTCGATCTGCCGACGCTGATGGGGCGCGACGGCGACGACGAATTGTCGCTCGGCGAGGTCGGCCGGTGTGGGGTGGCCATTTCGTCGTTGGCTGATATGCGGCGGCTTTTCGCCGGCATCGAGTTGGGCAAGGTCAGCACGTCCATGACCATCAACGCCCCGGCCGCGATTTTGCTGGCGTTTTATGTCAGCGTGGGCGATGAGCAGGGCGTGCCTCGGGATCAACTTCGCGGCACGTTGCAAAACGACATCCTCAAGGAGTTCCACGCCCAAAACGAATACGTTTTCCCACCCATCCCCAGCACCAAACTGGTGGTCGATACCATCGAGTTCTGCACCAAGGAGATGCCGCAGTGGAACACGGTGAGCATCAGCGGCTACCACATTCGCGAGGCGGGTTCGTC
>JADFPW010000106.1 GCA_022562105.1 Planctomycetota bacterium | reverse complement strand
CCCAATCCGGCGGCGCCCAGCCAACCGGCAAGCTCGCTGATCGACCGATCAAAATGGCGAGCGTAGGCGTCGAGCAAGGCCAGCTCCACCGCGGCGCGCGCCGCCGTCATGATGATGCCCCGGTCGTTCACCATCGGCAGGGCGTCAATCAACTCGAGCGCTTCGGGAAACGAGGCCGGCCTCATTTCCAGCAGCCGAGGCACCAGCTGCTCGCGGATGTCGCCTTCCACCGAACCGACCGTCTCGCCGGTCACGTAGCTCCGCGGCAGCGTCTCGCCGTAGCCCACCACCCCGCCCCTCAACTCGATGGCGACGACCACCGGATCGGCGATCCGCCGTGTGGCGGCCGCGTGGGACACGGTCGAGCGCAACGGAATCGCCAGGGTATGAATGGTCAGGCGCTTGACCGGCGCTGTCGACAACAGTGTCCCTCTCGTGCAAGAATGCTACGAGCCACACATCTACCCAATTCCCCCCCCATGTGCCACTGCTCTTGAGCGGTGGAATACCAGCACTGCTCGAGAGCAGTGGCACATGTGATCGGAGCGGCTATCATCCCGAGCCATGGACCGACGGCTGAGCGAGGGGAATCAACGAATGAAACATTGTCGCATGACGCTCTGCGCGGTGCTGGCGTGCGTGGCGGCTGGATGCGTGACCACGCCGTCAGCTCGTGGGTCGGGAATGCAGTTGGCCGGTGATATCCCGGCTCCGTCGGCCATCATCGGACACCAGGTGGGGGCGGACTACAAACTAGCCCGGTGGGAGAAGATCGTCGAATACTTCGATCTCCTGGGCCAATCCTCCGACCGGGTCAACGTCCGGCGGATCGGCGAGACAACCGAAGGCAACCCGTATCTGCTATGCGAGATAAGCAGTGCGGAGACGATCGCCCGCCTCGATGAATATCGAGAGCTTCAAGCGCGGATCGCTGATCCTCGAATGATCGCAAATCCGGCCGACCGAGACCGCGTGCAACTCAACGCCAAGACGACCATCATCGTCACCTGCGGTCTGCACTCGACGGAAGTCGCCGCCTCGCAGATGTCCATGGAGCTGGCTTACGACTTGGCCGTCGGCAACGATCCGCGTACCCGAGAGATCCTGGACAACTGCATCATTCTGCTGGTTCCCTGTGCCAACCCGGACGGACTGAACAAGGTGGTCGATTGGTACGAGGCCCACCTGGGCACGCAGTACGAGGGCGGATGGATGCCCTGGCTGTACCAGAAGTACGGCGGGCACGATAACAATCGCGACTGGTTCATGCTCAACCTGAAGGAGACGCGCCTGCTGACGCGCGTCCTTTACCACGAATGGCACCCCACCATTCTGTACGACATTCACCAGATGGGAAATCGAGGGCCCCGGTTCTTCGTGCCACCGTTCTTCGATCCGGTGAACCCGAACGTGGATCCGCTGATCCATCAATCGTTGTTGATCATCGGCGGGCACATGGCGACGGAACTGCAGGAGCGGGGCAAGACGGGCGTGGTGTTCAAGGCCATCTACGACAACTGGTGGCAGGGCGGCAATCGGACCACGCCCTACCGCCACAACGTCGTGGGCATCCTGACCGAAGCGGCCAGCGCCAAGATTGCCTCACCGGTTTTTAAGGAGCACGGCGAACTCCGCGGCGGGTATCGCGGCATGCCGGACTACTCGCCGGCGGTCAACTTCCCCGAACCGTGGCCTGGCGGATGGTGGCGGCTGCGCGACATCGTCGACTACGAGAAGATCGCCTGCAACGCGTTGTTTACGCTCGCCGCCCGGTATCGCGATCGCTTCGTTGCCAACCACATGGCGCTCAGCGACAAGGCCCTGCGTCTCGGCGCCGAACAGCCGCCGTATGCCTGGCTGGTCCCGCCCCGTCAGCGTGATCCGGGCGCTGCCGCCCATATGCTCGAAATCCTGCGGCTGTCGGGTATCGAAGTGCATCGTTCGACTGCACCGTTCAAGGCAGACGGCGTAGAGTACCCGGCCGACACCTACGTGATGCTTGCGTCCCAGCCGTATCGAAACCATCTCAAAGACATGATGGAGCGTCAGGAATACCCCGACCGTCGTCAATACCCCGGCGGGCCGGCCGAGTCGCCCTACGACGCCGCCGGGTGGACGTTGCCGCTGCAAATGGGCGTAAGCGCGATCGAGGTGGCTGCCCCGTTCGACGGCCTCCTCGAACGCGTCGCCGAGATCAAGACGACATACTCCAAACCAGTCGTCGCCAAAACGACCGAGGCAACCCCCTGGGCCTTGAATCGGTACTCCAATGACGACTATCGCACGGCCAATCGTCTGATGGCTGACGGCGAAGAACTGTTTGTGCTCGCAGGCGAGCACCCCGGCGCGCCGGTCGGCAGCTTGGTGTTTCGGTTGACGTCCGACGAGTTAGCCCGGCTTAGCAAGCGTGTGCCCGCGAATCTGATTCCGCTCTCATCGATGCCTGACGACAATCTGATCCAGCAAATGCGGCCGCCGCGCACAGCGCTCTACCAGCCGTGGACCTCCAGCATGGACGAAGGCTGGACCCGGTTTGTGCTGGAAGAGTTCGACTTCCCGTACACCACGATTCACAATGCGGAAATTCGGGCCGGCAACCTGGGCGACCGATTCGATTGCATCATCTTGCCCGATCAGTCGCTCAAATCCATCCTCAACGGCGTCAGCGACAAACGGATGCCGCCACCATATTCCGGCGGGATCGGCCTGGACGGGGCGATGCAGTTGGAGCGGTTCGTTCAACAGGGCGGCACGCTGGTGTTGCTGGACTCGGCCACTGAATTGGCCACCGATTTGTACCGCGTGCCGGTGCGAAACGTGCTCGATGATCTGCCCAACGACGAGTTCTTCTGCCCGGGCTCGCTGTTGCGCATTCGCGTGGATTCCGCCCATCCACTTGGCTATGGATTCGCCGACGAAGCCGCGGCGTATTTCAGCCGCTCCCAGGCGTTTGTCACGGGCAAGGCAGCATTGCAGGAGAGCGCAGGGGCTGACGGGTCAGAGGGCCAAGGGTCCAAGGGAGAATCCGGAGACACCGCCCCGCCGTCGATGACCGACGACGAGATCGAGGCCAAGCTCGCGGCCCAGCCGGTGACAACCGTTGCCCGCTACGCCGACAACATCGTCCTGCTGAGCGGATGGATTCTCGGTGACGATCATTTACGCAATCGAGCGGCCGTCTGCGAGGTCCAATACGGGGCTGGACGGATCGTCCTGTTCGGGTTTCGGGTGCAGCATCGAGGCCAGCCGCACGGGACGTTCAAGTTCCTGTTCAACGCGATCTATCGATCGACGCTCAAGGACCTGGACGATGGCTGACTTCGTGAGCTGGTGATTTGAAGAGGGTCTGTAGGTCCGTGAGTCCGTGGGCTGCAGTCTTGGCCGACGACGGACCTACAGACCGCTCTCGTCGCCAGATCGAAGATTGGAACTGACATGCCAAGAGCCGATGGACGCCGGGCGGGCGAACTCCGACCTATCAAGATCCAGCGTGGCTTCTCCAGCCGGGCGCCGGGATCGGTGTTCATCCAATGGGGCGGTACGCACGTGCTATGCACGGCCTGTTTTTCCGAGGGAGTTCCCCGATGGCGAGCCGGCCAGGGGTTGGGCTGGCTAACCGCCGAATACGACATGCTCCCGGGGGCGACCCAGACGCGTCGGCCACGCAATCGCCAACGCCTCGACGGCCGAACGCAGGAGATCCAACGTCTGATCGGCCGGACACTGCGAGCGGTCGTCGACCTGGAGCGCCTGGGCGAGAACACGCTGCAAATTGACTGCGATGTGATCCGGGCCGATGGTGGCACGCGGACCGCAGCCATCACCGGGGCCTACGTGGCCGTGCAGGACGCGTTTCGATATGCCCGCAAAGCCAAGCTCATTCGCCAAGACCCGTTCACCGCAGCCGTCGCGGCGGTGAGCGTAGGACGCGTCAACGGGCGCGTGCTGCTGGACCTCGACTACGCCGAGGACGTCGGCGCCGAAGTCGATATGAACGTAGCCATGACCGACGCCGGCGAGTTCATCGAAGTCCAGGGAACAGGGGAAGAGGCCACGTTTACGCGAAAGGAACTGGATCGCATGCTTCGAGCGGCGGAAAAGGGGATCCGGGAACTGCTAGCGCTGCAACAACGTGCCTTGCGACGACGCGGAGGCAAGTGAAGTGGATGGCGGTCGTCGCATCGATCAGAGCCGCGACCGTGAGGGAGCGGTAGCGGCGTTCGCCGGTGACTGTCGGGCCCATCGGCAAATCCTGGGCCGCCTCGGCGTCTGGACGCTGACCATCTCCATCCTGTCAGGTTGCAGCGCCACGGGACAGAAGTGGTCCATCCAATGCGTCGAGCTGGTCGGTTCGGAACATCGGGTGCTGTGCGACCAGTTGGCGGCGAGCCTGCGGAACACGCCGGGGATGCGAGCAAGCCAGGTGCATCCCGTGCACCAGGACGCCAAGAACCGGTCCCGCCTTTGCTATGGAAAGTACACTCGCCGCACCGATCCGCAGACCGGCAAATTGCATATTCCTGCGAAGATGGCCCAGGAGTTGGCCATCATCAAGAATCTCACGGACGCGTCCGGTCAGCGGATTTTCCTGGGGGCCCGGATGGTCCCCTATCCAGCCCCCGACGTCGGGGATCCGCGCTGGGACATTGGGCGTGCGCCAGGAAAACACACGTTGCAGGTTGCGGTCTTCTATGAAACCGATGACTTCCACGAGCGCAAACAAGCCGCCGCGGCGTACGTCGCCCAGCTTCGCCAGCAGGGTTTTGAGGCCTACTACCATCACGGCGAGACGGCCAGCGAGGTGACCGTCGGATCATTCGGCGAAGATCTTCGAGAGGCTGCCCCGGAGGTCACGCGACTACGGGAGCATTTCAAGTACCACCTGGAGAACGGCAGGTACAAGTGGAATCGCCTGGGCGACGAGCGATATCGAGTCAAGCCCATGGTCATGGGTATTCCTCAACCGACCGGTCTCCCATGGTGACCCCGCCCGCCATTGTGTTGGCCACTACAAATCCCGGAAAACTACGCGAGGTCGCGGCCGTGCTCAACGTCGCCGGCGTCCGCGTGCTATCGCTTGCTGACTTCCCCGCGTATCCCGAGCCCGTCGAAGACGGCACCACGTTCGCCGCCAACGCCGCCCTCAAGGCGTGCTACTACAGTCGCATGACAGGCCACTGGGCGTTGGCCGACGATTCAGGTCTGGTGGTTGATGCCCTGGACGGGGCGCCGGGTATCCTCTCCGCTCGCTATGCCGGACCCGCGAGCGATGACCAAGCCAACAACGCCAAGCTCGTCCACGCGCTGGCCGGCATCCCCGACGATCGACGGTCGGCCCGGTTCCGGTGTGCATTAGCGTTGGCCGACGGACAAACCGTTCTGGCAACCGCCGAGGGCATCATCGAGGGCCGAATCATCGACCATCCCCGCGGCCTCAACGGTTTCGGCTACGATCCGCACTTTCTGGTTCCCGAGCTCGACCTGACCACGGCCGAGCTTTCACCGGAAGACAAGAACCGCCGAAGTCACCGTGGCCAAGCTCTCCGCCTCATCCTGCCCAAGATCGCCAGCCTGCTGGATGGGTAACGGTCGGTGGCCGGGTGCAGGTCCGGCGCGCCGGGATATCACAGCCCTCATGATATTGTACCACAGGACTTGTTACCCCCACGATCTTGGGTATCATTGAGCGTGCTCGCTCTCGGCAAGGCGCGGCAGGGTCTGGCCACAGCTAGGCCATGGAGATCCGATGAATTGCCTGGGGCGTGAGGAGGGATCCGGAGTGGGCCTACGACCAAACGCCATTCACCAAGGTGACTGCGTCAAACTGCTGGCCACGATGGACGCGGAATCCGTGGACTTGGCCTTCGCCGACCCGCCATTCAACATCGGCTACGACTACGACGTCTACGACGACAAGCAAGACTACGAGAAGTACCTGGCCTGGTCGAAGGATTGGATGTCGGCGGTCTGCCGTGTGCTCACGCCGACCGGTGCGTTCTGGATCGCCATCGGCGACGAATACGCGGCCGAGATCAAGCTGATCGCCCAACGCGAGCTGGGCCTGACCTGCCGAAGCTGGGTCATCTGGTACTACACCTTCGGCGTCCACTGCACGAAAAAGTTCACCCGTTCGCACGCCCATCTGTTCCACTTCGTGCGCCACGCCAAGAAGTTCACCTTCAACGACGACGCCATCCGCGTCCCGTCCGCCCGCCAGCTCGTCTACGGCGACAAACGGGCCAACCCCAAGGGCCGCGTCCCCGACGACACCTGGATCATCCGACCCGCCGCGCACGACTCCTGGCTGCTTCGCCCGCAGGATCTACCCGAGGGATTCTCGGCCGACAGCGACACCTGGTACTACTCGCGTGTGGCGGGCACGTTCAAGGAGCGCATGGGTTTCCACGGCTGCCAAATGCCCGAGCAACTGTTGGGTCGGATTATCAAAGCCTGCTCCAATCCCGGCGAGGTCGTCCTGGACCCCTTCGCCGGCAGCGGCACGACGTTGGCCGTCGCCAAGAAGTTGGGCCGCACCTACCTGGGCACTGAACTGTCGAAGGAATACGCCGACCAAGCCCGGCGCCGGATCGACCAAACGAAGGAAGGCGAGGGACTCAACGGAGCGGCGAACCCCCTATCCAGTGCGCCCAAGACACCGTCGAGGCCGCCGGAGAGGCGAGCCCAACGAGCGTGCACTGCACCCGATTCGTCCGAGACGGCGTCCCTATTCGGGCAGTAGGAAACGCATCTGTGCATTTTGGTCGCTGAATCCACCTACACTGGTTACAAACCGGTGCCACACTTTGCAAACCGGTGGCACAATCGAGGCGTCCGCCGATCCGCTGCTTCGCGTCGCGACCCTGGACGCCCGACGGACGGTTGCTACAATCTCGCGGTTTGCGTGTGGTGCGCTCAAGATAATCCGGGAGCCTAATGTCGATGCAAATGCAGTCACCGTTCGTACCTCGACAGATGTTCTTCACCAAGGGGGTAGGCAAGCACCGACACAGCTTGCAGTCCTTCGAGTTGGCCCTGCGCGCCGCGGGGATCGCCGAGTTCAACATCGTTCGGGTCAGCAGCATCTATCCGCCCAACTGCAAGATCGTCTCCCGCCAACGCGGCCTGAAGCAGATGCCCCCCGGGGGCATCGTCTATTGCGTGATGGCCGACTCGCGAGCCGACGAGCCCAACCGGCTGGTCTGTGCGGGCGTGGGGTTGGCCATCGCTGCGGACAAGAAGAAGTACGGCTACATCGCCGAACACCACGGGTTCGGCCTGACCCATCGCAAGTGCAGCGACCTGGTCGAGGACATGGCTGCCACCATGCTGGCCACTACGCAGGGGATCGAGCTCGATCCGGACACCGCCTACGACGAACGGCGGGAGATCTACCGAGCCAAGGGGCTCGTAGTCCGCACGCGGGCTGTTGTGCAGACGGCAGAGGGCGACAAGAACGGTTTGTGGACGACAGCCGTCGCCGCAGCCGTGTTCATCCTTTGACAGCGTCTTGGGGAACCGACCCGCGGGCTCAAACGATGGGTTGGGTTGGGTACCACGGGTCCGCCTGAGGTGGACGACGGACCCGCCCGTTTTGTCGCGAACCTTACGCCGCCGTGGGGTAACCATTCTCAAGGGTACACTCTTGCCCAAGCGATCACCGAAGGACACGGATCAAAAAACGCAGAGGACACGCGGAATCCGCGTGCGCCGCGTCGCGGTCGTGACGGGAACGCGGGCGGAGTACGGCCTTCTACGTTCACTGATGGAATCGGTCTCGACGCACCCGCGCCTGAGCCTTCAGTTGGCCGTTACCGGCATACACCTCCTGCGAAAGTTTGGCCACACCGTGGACGAGATCATCCAGGACGGTTGGCGAGTCGATGCGCGGATCAAGATGCAGCGCGGTGACGACGGTTCGCTGGACCAGGCCGACGGTTTGTCACGGGGCGTGCGCGGGATCGCGGCTTTTTTGGAGCGGGCCAAGAGCGATATCGTGGTCGTGCTCGGCGACCGCATCGAAGCGATGGCCGGCGCCTTGGCGGGAGCCACCACCGGTCGACTGGTGGCCCACATTCATGGAGGCGACCTCGCCCCCGGCGACTTTGACGACAGCTTTCGGCACGCCATCACTAAGCTGGCCCATCTACACCTGGCGGCCACGGACGCCGCCCGAAGGCGGATCATTCGGATGGGAGAGGGCCGTGATCGGGTGCATGTTGTCGGCGCGCCGGGGCTCGATCGCCTCATCCAGCTTCTCGCTGGGAAGAGGGTCCGCAACCCCAAGAGCAGCCAAGCACTGGTGATCCAACACGCTACGGGACGCACTGCCGAGCGGGAGCGGCGGACGATGGCGGCCATCCTCCGTAGCGTCCGGGAAGCCGGGTTGCATCCTACGGTGTTGTGTCCCAACAGCGATCGCGGGCATCGTGGGATCCTCGACGCGATCGATGTCTGCCGGAAGCGCGAGGGAGACGGACGGTTTCGTTTCGTCCGATCACTGCCACGCGACGACTACTTGAAGCTCCTGATTGGCGCGGACGTACTGATCGGCAATTCATCGAGTGGCATCATCGAGGCTGCCACCGCCGGGACGCCGGCGGTCAATATCGGACGCCGGCAAGATGGGCGTCAACGCAGCGGACGCTCGGTCATTGAGACGGCGGAAACGCTCACATCCATCCGCACCGCGCTCGCCCATGCCCTTCGCAAGCATCCGATAACGGGTGCCCCGACGGTCTATGGTGACGGTCGTGCGGGGGGCCGTATCGCGCGCTTGCTTGCCGCGGTGCCGCTCTGCGAGCGTTTTCGCCACAAGCTCAACGCCTACTAGTGCTTTGTCACAAGTAAAACTTAGGGTTCGGTCCACGCCGTGGCGAGCGCCCGCACTGCTCTTGAGCGGTGAACTCTGGGATCCTACACCACCTCGCCGACTTCGCACTGCTCAAGAGCAGTGGCACACATCGGAAGTCTCCGCACAACCCATCGAATCACCGCTGACACAGCACTGGGGCCGATCTCCGGGCCTTTTTAGAAGTATCGCGGGGGTGGGGCTTGCAGGGGCGGTTTCTTCGCCGGTCATCTGTTCGTCCAGGAGGCGGACCTAATGCGCTACCCGCGGCATGACGATAAAGCGCTCACCAAGGCGTACGCAGGGCGTTACCCGAGTGCACGATGATCCAAGGAACTGCCGATGACCGTTGAAACCACGGATCGTACGCAACAGATTGTCGACGACGCATTGTCGAGAGTCGGCGACATCGCCACGCTTCCGGAAGTCACGATCAAGATCATCCAGATCGTCGAGGATCCCAAGAGCACGGCTCGCGATCTTCACGACATCATCAAGAACGACCCCGCCTTGTCGGTTAAGGTTCTAAAGGTGGTCAACTCGGCGTTCTACGGGCTGCCGGGCCAGATTGCCAGTGTGGATCGCGCCATCATCCTCCTGGGCCTGTCCGCGGTGAAGAACATCGCGATCGCGGCTTCCATTGCGCGCCTCTTCAAGGGCGGGCGCATCTCGCAGGACTTCAGCGCGTCGGACCTCTGGCGTCACAGCGTGGGCGTCGCCGTCGCAGCGCACGCCATCGCCAAGCTTTCGCCTTTTCCGGTCATGGCGGACGAGGTCTTCGTGGGTGGGATGATCCACGACATCGGAATGCTCGTGCAGCGCCAGGTCTTTGCGGAGCAGTTCACCGAGGTCGTCCAGCGCTGCGTGGATCATGGCGTGGACTTCCTCACCTGCGAGCGCGAGATCATCGGGGCGGATCATCAGGCTTTCGGAGTCGGACTCACGACGAAATGGAAGTTCCCGCGCCATCTGCGGGCTTCGGTGGGCTTCCATCACAATCCCGAGGCGCTCAGCGCCGAGTTGCGGAACATGGCGATGCTCATCAGGATCGCCGACGTGCTGTGCTGCAACGAGAAGATCGGTTTCTACCTCACCGCGGCGGGCAACGTCATCACCGAAGAGATGCTGGATACCGTCAGCGTGACCTCGGAGCAGTTGGAGGAAGTCCGCCTGGCTCTGCCGGAGCGGTTGGAGGAAGCTGAAGCCAACCTCGGGGGAGGGTAGCCTACAGCGCAGAGTCGTCCCAACTCGACGCTCAACGACCGTCGCAAGCGTTGCCAGAACCACCGTCCCGTAGAGCAGCGTCCGGTAGGCACGAACCGACAATAGCCCAGCGACTCGTCCCATATTCTCAGGCCCCATCCCAGCCCGCATCAGACGGACCCCGCGTTGGAGAACCTTGCGCTGGACTGTGAGGCGGCCGTGGAAGGACTTGACGTTCGCTCCCCGAACCCACATTTTCCGGCGTTCTACTATGACAGCGCTGGATTGTCCAAAACGAACCGAGCTGCGGGCTTTAGCCCGCGCGATGCCCCGGTTTTCGGTAGCGCCAAACCGCTTTAAGATCGCGCAGGCTAAAGCCTGCGGCTCGTAAACGTGGTTCCAGCGCTGTCATACCAACCCCGCCACGGAGGGTACCGGCGCGCCCGGACTACTTATTGTCGGGTGAAACGGCCCTGATGGATTCCAACAAGCGGCCTTGCTGGTCAGGCGAAGCGGCCAGGAAGGGGAGGTTCTCGTTCGGATCGCCATCAAGCGCGAAGACGCTTCGTGGTTGACCCAAGGGGTCGGTGATAAGGCCACCCGATTCGGTGACCAGCAACGCCCCCGCCGCGATATCCCATATCTTCGCTCGGACGCAGAAGGCGGCGCCAAGACCGCCGCCGGCGACCAGCGCCAGATGCACCGCTGTCGACCCGAGGTTGCGGAGGACGATCCCCTTCACTCCCGCCCAGTGTTGAACGACACGGACGGTCAGTTCGTCTTTGCTGGAGGGGACGCCGATGAGAACGTCCCCGCCATCCATGGGTTCACCGCGATGGATCACCTTGCCGTTGAGCGTCGCTCCGCCGCCGCGGAGAGCCGAAAAGACCGAATGAGTATTATGCTCAGCGACAACCCCCACGATCGGTTCACCGCGATCGAGCACCGCAATAGCTGTGGAGAAACAGGGGAACCCGACTGCGTAATTCCGAGTCCCATCGAGCGGGTCGATGACCCAGCAGTAGCGGGCCTGCGTGGGATCCTCGTGGGCAGGCCCTTCCGAGATCGTCTCCTCCGCCACAACGGCGTGATCGGGGTAAGCGTCCGCGATGGCCCCAACGATGTGGGCCTGGATCGCGTGGTCCGTCTCAGTGACGACGCTCTGGTCGGCCTTGCGGCTGATGCGCCCCGGGCCGCCGCGAGAGCGGCAGATGTCGCCCGCCTCACCCGCCAAGCGCTGAGCAAACTGCAGAAGGTTCCGCGGATCCGGCTCGTTCATACCCCAGTTATAGTCAGCCGGAGTCCTCCCGCCACCATGGCCGCACAAACCGGTTCTTGGTGCGCGTTGAGCGGTTTCGCATTGGATTCAGAGCCCGAAGCGCCGGCGACGGGTTCGCCGAACCGCCCCGCGCTGGCGCTTGGGGCTCGGAACAAACCTCCGGGCGGCGGAATCTCGCCTCGAAACGCGCCAAACACGTACGTGTTTTTGCTGACGTGGGGGAGCCCGGCCGTCGATTGTGTTGTATGTTTAAGGGAGCAAGGCGGCGGGGTCCGGCGGCCCGAGTCGACTTGCCGTTTCCCATGAGGTGCACCCATGGCACTGGCCTTCCAGCCACGGAATCTTCGATTGGGTGCCCTTCACCGCTTCTGGATCGTAGCGGCCGCCGTTGTGGCGTTCCTGCTGGCCGCCCTGTGGGCGCAGCCGATTGGCTAGAGCAAAGCCCGTTTTTGTGCAGAGTCACATCGTAGGGCAGGTCGTTGGTCCGCCGTAGGTTCCGATGTGCATCGGGATTGACCTGCCATGTCCGCAGAAGAAGTGGTTCTTCTCCCAAAGAAGTAGCGCCGGCTCCCTCTGGCGACCGCTACTTTTCAACGGCCGGCGCCAGTTACTTTTTCAACGGCCGATGACCCGAAGCTGCAGGATTGACACGGCGCTGACCACTCAGCCGAGTTGACGCTGTCTCTTGGCGGCGCCAAGATCGGGTGATGACCGATCGACCTTGGCACATCCTCTTTGCCGAATCCTTCGATCCCAGCGCGATGGAGCAGATGCGGGCGGTCGCAACGGTCTCCATTCTTGACCGATGCGATGAGA
>JADFPW010000105.1 GCA_022562105.1 Planctomycetota bacterium | reverse complement strand
GGCTGGATTGTTAGCCGAGCATCCACCCCTGGCGACCACGCCGCGTCAGGCGGTAGGCTATGCCGAGATCATCGCCCACCTGGCCGGCGAGCTTTCGCTTGCGGAAGCGGTGGAAAGGATCAAAATCAATACCCGTCAGTTTGCCAAAGCACAACGCACGTGGTCCAAACGGTTTCGTGCTGCGCGTTGGCTCGAGGTGGCCGCCGACGAGTCACCGGATTCTGTTGCAGATAGAATCTTTGAGGAGTTATGACTGCCCATCTAGCTACCACTGAGATCACCAACTGGGGCGTCGATCTGATCGGGGTTACGAAGACCTACGGCAAGAAGATCCACGCCCTGCGCGGGGTCAACGTGCAGGTCGGGCGTGGGGAGATCTTCGGTCTGCTGGGGCCCAACGGGGCGGGCAAGAGCACCTTGGTCAAGATCATGATGACCGTGGTTCGCCCGGACGCTGCTCTGGGGACGGTGCTGGGACGACCGCTGGGAAACCGCAAGAAACTCGCGGTCATCGGTTATCTGCCGGAGAACCATCGATTCCCCGCCTACCTGACTGGTGCCCAGGTTCTGGACTTCTACGGTCGACTGGCCAAGGTGCCGGGTGATAAGCGGAGGAAGCGGGCGATCAGTTTGCTCGAGCGCGTCAGCATGACCCGCTGGGCGGACACCAAGATCAGCAAGTACTCCAAGGGCATGATGCAACGGCTGGGCTTGGCTCAGGCATTGATCAACGATCCGGAGCTCCTGGTGCTGGACGAGCCGACCGACGGTGTCGATCCGCTCGGACGGCGCGACATTCGCGAGCTGTTGCTGGAGCTTCGCAGACAGGGCAAGACCGTGTTCCTCAATTCGCATTTGCTAAGCGAGTTGGAGATGGTCTGCGACCGCGTGGCGATTTTGGTCGACGGTCTGGTGGCACGCCAAGGAACGTTATCCGAGCTTACGGAACACACCGTCGAGTATCGGATATCCATCTCCGGCGACGTGGAACCCCTGCGCAAGAAGCTGAGCGAGATCGGCGTAACGCTTGATGCGACGGCAGTGACGTTGCACGGGCACGATCTCGAGAAAGTCAACCAGGTGATCGATCTGTTGCGCGGCGGGGGAGTGTTGATCCAAGCCGTTACCCCGCATCGATTCAGCTTGGAGGACATACTGGTGGAGACGATGGAGGCCACCTCTCCGGTCTCGCCGGATGTACGGGCAGCGCGGCCGGTCAGTCCTGAGCTCCTATCCGGCGGAGAGCCCTAAGCGATGCAGTTCTGGGCCATCATCATCGACAGCCTTCGCGAGTCCCTGGATCGCAAGATTTTTTGGGTGCTGGTGATCCTGACACTCATGATCGGGTTGGCCATGCTGAGCGTCGGTTTTGAAGGCGATCAGATCCACTTTTTCTTCGGGATCTGGGACGTGGAATTCGGGTTCTACGACCCCTCGTCGGATCTCGGTCCGTCCCGCCTGGCCGGAGTGGTTGTCTACGGATTGCTCGCCGGGATGCTAGGATCGATCGGAATGGTCCTGATGATCGTGGCGACGGCAAGTGTGTTTCCGTCCCTCATGGCGAGTGGCACCATTGACTCGCTGTTGTCGAAACCGATCAGCCGACCGCGATTGTTCCTCTACAAGTACCTCGCGACCATGGTTTTCGTTCTCTTGCAGGCGACGATCTTCGTGGGGGTAACCTTTCTGGTGATGGGATTGCGATGGGGCGTGTGGCGCCCCGGCTATCTGCTGTCGGTGCCTCTGGTGGTTCTCTTGTTCAGCTACGTCTACTGTGTGTCGGTCCTCGTTGCGGTCAAGACCCGCAGCACCGTGGCAGCCATCTTGGTGAGCCTCGGCGCGTGGGTGTGCTTCGCCATGATTCACAACTTACCTCTGGTATTCGATAGGTTCCCATCACTAAAGGAGCACAGACTGATCTACAACACCGTTCGCGTTGTGCACTGGATTCCGCCCAAGACGGGCGATTTTGATTATCTTGCAGCTCGATTGGCCGGCACAGGACCGAGTGTGGATGCATTCCCACCGTTCATGGTACAGGGAGGCAGTCCGCAGGATCAGGCTTCGATTCAACTCGCTCGGGAGATTGAGGAAACGGAGCTGCTTAAGGATCCCATCGCCTCGATCGGCTCATCATTGGTCTTCGAGCTCGTCGTCGTGGTGTGGGCCATGTGGATCTTTGCGCGACGGGACTACTGACCCTTCAGCACGTCCGCTATGTGCGAGTGAGCACCCCATGGTGGCCCAGGCAGCGATACATTGATGTCGGCGAACACTCGCGTCCTGTACGTCATTACTGACTTGCTCACCGGCGGTGTGCCGTTGCACTTGCGTCGATTGTGCTCTGCCATGGGCGAGCGCGGCTACGATTCCGCCGTCGCGTGCTTGGCGCCGCCGGGGCCGGTCTCGGAGCTGCTGCAAGCGGACGACGTCCCGGTGACGCACTTCGGAGCACGCCGGGCATGGGATCTGCGGGTGATCTGGCGATTGAGCCAGCTCATTCGGCGAGAGAAACCCGACCTGGTTCACTGCCTCCTCTTCCATGCCAACATCGCTGGTCGTCTCGCAGGCGCCCTGGCCCGCTTTCCATCGCCACGCCTGCTCTGCGAGATCCAGACCGTGGAGATCGAGCGACGATGGCATCTGATCGTCGATGGGCTGACCCAGGAACTTTGCGGCTGCGTCATCGGCAACTCGTCCGCGGTCGTCGACCACTTGGCTCAACATGCCCATATCCAGCGTCACCGTCTGGCACTCGTTCGCGGAGGGATCGACGTGGCGGCGATCGAGGCGGCCCCGAAGCTACCACGATCCACGTGGTCGCTTCCCCCCGACGGCCCGCTAGTGCTGTGGGTGGGTCGGCTCGATCCGGTCAAGGGGCTCGACGACCTGATCGAGGCCATGGTGGTGGTGGGACGGGAATCGAATGCCCATCTGGCCCTGGTCGGCGACGGTGAATACAGAAGGCCGATCGAGGAATTGATCGAGCGGCGGCAGGTCGGGGATCGTGTGACGTTACTCGGGCGGCGCGACGATGTTGGGGCCATTCTGAAGGCGGCCGATGTGTTTGTGTTCCCCTCGTACACCGAGGGCATGCCCAATGCCCTGCTGGAAGCGATGGCCGCCGGGTTGCCGGTGGTGGCGTCGGACATTCTCGCCTGCCGCGAGGTGATCACACACGAGCGCACGGGCCTGCTAGTATCCGTTCGCAATTCCAAAGCCCTCGCCGACGCGATCCTAAGATTGTTCGCTGATCCCGAGGCGGCGGCCCGTTTGGGAGAGGCGGCCCGGCAGCACGTCCGGGACGCCCTGCGGATCGAAGCGTGCTTTGACGCCTACGAGACCCTTTACCGGCGGACTCTGGGCGTTGTTGCGGCTCCGGTTTGCGACGGGTGAGTCAGGAGCGTTGTGGAGCGGCGTGGATCGCCATGTCGTTATCTGGTAGGATACCCACGGCACGCTGGATAACGTGTACGAAAGTGAGGCTTAGCATGCTGCGGTCACGTCACGCCATTCATGCCCTCGCGGGCGTTCTGTTTCTCGCCCTTTCGATCGCGTCCGCCTTGGCCGAGCCGGTCAGCTACGAAGGACACAGCCTGCTACGAATCGACGTTGACAGCCAAGCTGATATCGAGCGCCTCTGGGCGGACCATATCGACATCTGGTCCCATGGACTGCGCGCCGGCTACGTGGACGCCCGAGTCACCCCGGAGCAGCGTGCGGCGTTGGAAGCACGCGGCGCAACGTTTCTCGTAGTCAAAGAGAACCTCGGACCTCAAGTGGAGGCGGAGCGGGCCAGGTTGAACGACGTGCGTGAACAGGTCGCCAGCCGGCGAGGCGGCGGGTTCCACTACACGGACTTCTTCCCCTACGAGATCATGATCGACTATCTGAACGAGTTGGTGGCGGCCCACCCCGACCTGGCCGAGATGCATGACTTCGGGCCGACCATCGAAGGCAGAACGGTCTGGGGGATCCGGATTACGGGTCCTGGTGATTCGGCAAGTAGACCTGGGTTACTCTTTCACGGCCTTGAACATGCCCGCGAGTGGATCGGCGGTCCCGTGCCCATCTATGCGGCTGAGCATTTGCTGACCAACTACGGCACGGATCCCGACATCACTGATCTGGTCGATCGCATCGATTGGTATTTCATCCCGGTGATGAACCCGGATGGGTACGTCTACACCTGGGAATCGGATCGGTACTGGCGCAAGAACCGGCGCAACAACGGCGGCGGCAGCTTCGGCGTGGATCTGAATCGCAATTGGGGACATGAGTGGGGCGGATCCGGATCGAGCGGCAACCCCGGTGACTGGACCTATCGGGGCACGGCTCCATTCTCCGAGCCCGAAACTCAGAATATGCGTAATTTCATCCTCGACCATGGGAACATACGGGCGTACATCGACTTCCATAGCTATGGGCTTTTGGTCTTGTGGCCCTGGGCGTACACGGTGGATCTGGCCCCGGACCAGGATTCATTTATGGACGTCGGATTCGGGATGAGCGACGCCATTCAAGGCGTACATGGTTTGCCCTACTATCCGGGGCCAGCCGGATCAACATTGTACCTGATGGCCGGCGCCGCGGTAGATTGGGTCTATGTGGCCATGGAATTCGAACCGTTCCTGCACGCCTACCTCATCGAGCTGCGCGGCTTCGACTTCGTGATATCGCCAACCGAAATCATTCCCACGTGCGAGGAGAACCTGCAGGCGATCCTCAGTCTGGCGCGTGCGGCCACGGAAACGCATTGCGAGGGCGACGCCAACGGCGACGGCTTGGTGGACCCGCTGGATTCCGGGTTCGTACTCAGCCGCTTCGGATGCGAGGTCGATGCCGGCGAACCCGATTGCGCCACCGCCGATCAGAACGATGACGGCGAGGTGGACCCGTTGGACGTAGGATTTGTAACGGCCCGTTTCGGGCCGTGCGAGTGAATTCCGTGGCCGTAGTCGATCCGAAAGCGTGTGCTGGCGTGCTCGAGGCGCGAAGCACGGCGTGTTATAAGATCCTCACCGGCGCGTCGAGTCGGTAGAGGCTGGATCACGAAAATGGAGAAGTTCCGATGAGACCAAATCTGTGCCAATGGATCGTGGTATCTGCAATGCTCCTGCTCGTAGGAACGAGCGCGGCAGAGGATGTTCGCATCAACTGTCCATGGCTCCCCGGGCCGGAGTTCACCGCCGATGATGAGGGAGGAGGAAGCAAGCAGCTTGCCTTCGGTGACTTTGACGGTGACGGATTACCGGATCTCGTGGTGGCTAACTCCAACCGCAGCGGTACGGTCGCCGTACTGCGGAATGAAGGGACCGGATACTTTGCAGAAGCGGTGACTTATCAAACGGCAACCCCCTGGGGCGTTGCCGTGGGCGATCTGGACGGCGATGGGCATCTCGACATTGCGGCCGTCAGTTCTACCGTGGCCGAAGTGTCCATCTTGATCAACCACGGCGACGGCACGTTCGCCGAGGGGCGACAGTACTCGACGCCAAGCGCCGCCCGCGGGATTGCAACGGCCGACCTGGACAACGACGGCGACTTGGACCTTGCGATTGCAAATACCTGGGGCAACCATGTCTCCGTGTTACTCAACGAGGGGAGCGGAACGTTCGGCGAGTATGCTGAATACGGACTAGGCCATTATGTGTTCGTCGCAGTTGGTGATCTGAATGGGGACGGGTACGCCGACTTAGCTGTGGCCACTGAGACGGACGACAGCGTTACCGTCTTCCTGAACAACGGCGATGGATCGTTTGAGAGCGGCCAGTTACACAGCGTGGGTAACGCTCCGGTGTCGCTCGCATTAAGCGACTTCGACTCTGACGGCGACCTCGACATAGCCGTCGCCCTGGTGAGCGATCAGTTCGGAATGGCCGTGTTACTGAATAATGGTGATGCTACGTTCAACCCAGCGGACACGTACCAGATAGGAACCGGATTTCAGGGGATTGCCGCGGGAGATTATGACAATGATGGTGACCCCGACTTGGCTGTGGCCAACAAAGATGGGTGGGACGTTTGGGTCATGCTAAACGCCGGCGATGCGACGTTTGTTCCAAGCGACCACCGCTATGCAGTGGGTGCAGCTCCTCATTACCTGGCTGTAGCCGACGTGGACGGTGACGGTGATCTCGATCTTGCGACGTCGAACAATGGCGGCGAACTCGACGACGTGACCGTATTGCTTAATGCGGGGGCAGGACTCTTCCTGGGAGCTAGACGGTACGATCCACCAGGAGAGCCTGAAGTGCTTGCCATTGCTGACGTCGACGGCGATGGCGATGCTGATCTAGTCGTCGGCGTCGATGGCCTGGCAGACGGTTTTTACGTCGTGCTGAACGATGGCTTTGGCGAATTAGAGGTTGACCATCTTCACAGTCTCTCCATTAGCCCCACCAGCATGGCGCTAGGAGACGTAGATGGTGACGGAGACCTCGATCTGGCGGTCTCCAACCTCAACGTTGCGCTTCTGCTAAACGACGGAAGCGGTGCGTTTGAGTTGCTACAAGAATATGATACCGATGGTGGGACCGACGGGGTCCTGTTGGAGGACTTGAATGGGGATGGCCTATTAGACCTCGTCAGTAGCCGCGCCGTTTGGTGGGATGATGAGCCGGACATCGTATTCGTGTGGCTCAATACCGGCGATGGCAACTTTGGGCCGCCGCAGCTCTACGCCTCCTTTGATGGCGCCTATTCGATTACCAGCGGTGATTTCGACAACGACGGTGACCGCGATCTTGCGGTCGTGAATCTCCACACCGATGACATCTCGGTGTTGACGAACTTCGGCGACGGAACCTTTGCCGAATCGGTTCGCTATCCAGTGGGCGATGCCCCGATCTCCATCGTGAGCAGCGACCTGGATGGTGATGGCGATTTCGACTTGGTTATTGGAAGCGATAGCGTGGGGGGCGTTTGGATTCTCATCAGCAACGGGGATTCCGGCTTCGCGCCAGCAATTCACTATGAGTTCTGGCAGAGTTACACGCGGTCCCTGGTTACTGCGGACGTGGATCTGGACGGTGATCAGGATGTTGTGGGCGCCGCCGAAAGTTCCGTGTTGATTCTGCTGAACAGTGGTGATGGGACATTCTCCAGTTTTGAGCAGTACGCTGCTGGGGGTAGCGCCCATCTGGCGACCGGTGAGCTGAATGGCGACCAGTATCCTGACTTCGCGGTTAGTACTACGCTCGGCGTGACGGTGCTGCTTAGCACTGCCGGGTGTCTATGCGCCGGCGACGCGAACAACGATGGTCTCGTCGATCCGCTCGATTCGGGCTTCGTGCTAGCACGGCTAGGCTGTACGGTGGGCACTGGCGATCCCGACTGCGACACCGCCGACATGAACGGCGACCGCCTGGTCGATCCGCTCGACGTCGGCTACGTCCTCGCCCGGTTTGGGCCCTGCTGACGGAGGGGAGGCCGTGGCTCTCACGACCGAGCGTGTGGTCGAGGGGTCTTGTCGGCTGATCCCTGCCGACAAGGATTTGGAGGCATCGGACGCAGACGCGGAGGGATGATCGGTCAGCGCGTGGTCACGGCTGGGCGACTCGGAGGGGCTGGGCCGCTCGGAGTCAGCGGTCCGCGTGTCGTTGGAGCTTGTCTGGTTTGTCTCTTGTGTTGGCGTTTCCTATCCGAGCAGGGCCAGTACGTTCTGCGGGGCGGCGTTGGCCAACTGCAAGGTGGCGGTCGATGAGCTGACCAGAATCTGAGCTCGCGTCAGGGCGCTGGTTTCCACGGCGAAGTCGGCGTCGCGGATGGCGCTTTCGGCGGCGGTGATGTTTTCCAGGGCCACCGCCAGCGAGTTGATGTTCGTTTGCAGGGTGTTCTTCTGGAACGCACCGATCCGTCCGCGGAGCGACGACACCTGATTGATAGCCGCTCGCACGGTCCGTTGGGCGTTTGCGTAATTCTTGTTGTCCAGGGAGTTGGTCTGCCCGGTCCCCAACGAAGAGAGGAATCCGTCCACGCCGTTACCCAGCGAACCCGTGGAAACGGCTTGCAGACCGAGCGATGCCTGGCCGGCCAATCCCAGGTCGGGCGAGATGGCGAAGATGGCTCCGCCGCCGGTGATCTCGAAAGATGCACTCGTGCCCACCCCGGCAGCCATTCGAGCGAAGTCTTCGGCCAGGATCAGCTCAGCCGACAGCGACGTCGAGCTTACGGTCGCGGTCAAGCCCTTGACGGTAGCGTTCCGGCCGTTGATGGTCACCGTGCCGTCGACGCCCTCGTCGAACTCGGTGTCGGTGCTCACGGATCCCGAGAGAACCTGCACGGAGACGAACGCGTCGCTTCCGAACGTGGTGCTGGTCATGATGAGGGCACCGCCGGCGCCGCTGACCACGGCAGAAACACCGGTGAGGTCGCTGCTGGCGTTGATGGCGGTAGCCATGGTCGCCGCGGTGGTTCCCGAGGCAAAGCTCATCACTTCGGTGCCGTGGATTCCCTGTATCTCGATGGTAAGGGTACCGCTGGTCGCCCCGCCGCTTCCGGGGGCTACGGCGCTGATGTAGGCGAACTCCGACGCGGCGAGCACATCAACGCTGACCGTCCGGGTGGTGCCGGCGGCGAGCTTGGCTGAGTTTATTTGGATGGCGCTGATCCGCTGATCGGAATTGGTGGTTCCCGAGATGGTGAACTCCAGGCTGCCGTTGATAAGCTTTCGGTCTCCAAATGCGGTGGAGTCCGCGATCCGGTTGATGGAGTCGAGAATGGCGTCGATCTGCAACTGATTGGCGGCGACCTCTTCGCTGCTCAGGCCGGCCTCGCTGGCGCTGCGGTCGATCAGGTTCTCCAGTTCCAGCAGTAGGGAGCTGATTTCCTGGAGCGACCCCTCAGCGACGGCCAGAACGCTATCGGCCCGGTGCGAGTTGTCGATGGCGGCGCCGATGGCGACCTGGGCGTTTCGCAGCGTTTCCGAGGCGATCAAACCGGCGGGATCATCCTTGCCCCGGTTGATGCGCAGACCCGTGCTGAGCCGCTCCAGCGCTTGGTTCTGCGCCGCGATGTTGGTATTCAAAATGCGACGGGCGAGTAGCGACTGAACGTTTGTATTGATCCTGCTCATGCCGATTCGTGCCTCCAGACACGTGCGCTGCTGGGATTGACGGGCGACCTTCGACCTTCACGTGGTCGCATCCGCCTCGGTCCCAACTGGCACGGTGCCGCCCCGTCTTTGACGACGGTGGCTGGCTCGTTGCTCGGTGGTCCGCTGCCAACCCGGACGATCACATCACGGCGAGAGAAGGACGAGCGTCCGGATCCATCCGTTTCGTCCTTTACGTGGCGAACGCGACGCGACGGGTTGATCACGCCTTTCGCCCTAACTCCACGAAGCGATGTCCTTGGTCGTGGACAGCGTTTCGCACTGGCTGCATCGACACTCCGATAAGGCCCCTTTAGCAATTTGCGTCCGCGGCTGGAGCCGGCGAGTGGACCACCCTCCGCCCACGCCAACCACCCGCCAGTCGAACCGGGCGACCCCGGTTCTGGCCGCTCGCCCCCCGACTCTTACCGGACTCGACAGCGAAGGCCGGAGAAGTGCAGATTGGGCGCTGGTCAACAGGAAACCATAGCAGCACCTTAAATTCCGAGGCAGTTGAACCGGATGCCGGTACGGTTGGGGGCTCGGGCAATCCGCCGGTGGGAACTCGTCAAGATGTTCCTGGTCCGCCGAGGGGCTCACTGGACCCTGGGTTGATCTGGGGCGGGCAAAGATGGTCTGAACGGCACGGGAATTGCCACGGCGCCCTCGCTCTCGCTAGGCAAGGGCAAGGCCGGTCTGAGCCGCTTGCGGCTTGACGAAACGCGATTCTTGGGTTATATTATAGGGCGACCGGTGGAGAACGAGTGCTCCGGGATCGATGTTGATCCGGGAACGTAGGGCGAGCCGGTCGCAGATCGGTGTGCTGCGTATCCATAGATCCTGGGACGTTGCAACGTCCCGCTGGCCTTAAGGCAGACTCACAACCTTGAACAGCTTCGATGCGGTCAAGGAGCAGATTCGCACGTCCGTGGATCTGGTCGATGTGGTGGCTGACCACGTCCAGCTCAAACGGGCCGGTCGAGAATTGCGCGGACTCTGTCCGTTTCACAGCGAAAAAACGCCCTCCTTCTACGTGAACCCGGACAAGGGCGTGTTTCGCTGCCACGGCTGCGGCGCCGGGGGCGACATTTTCAAGTTCGTCCAAACCCTCGAGGGAATCGACTTCGCAGAAGCCGTGCGGCACCTCGCCGACCGGGCAGGGATCGATCTGCGCAGCACCCGCGAACGATCGGATCCCTCCCAACCAGGCAAGCCCGAGCTGGTCCGAGTCAACGAATGGGCGGCTCGCTTCTTTCGGACACAATTACTGGACGAGCGACGTGGGGCGGTCGCCCGGCGATATCTCGACGGTCGAGGCTTCCGCGATCAAGTCACGACGACGTTTCAGGTCGGACTGGCGACGGACGATCCGGAGGCGCTTCAACGAGCGGCCCGGTCGAGCCAGGTTCCAGCGAGCCTGCTGTTGGCGGCGGACCTGCTGCGCAAGTCAGATCACGGCGGCGGATTCTACGACACGTTCAGAAATCGCCTGATATTCCCTATTCGGGATGCAGCAAAGCGGTGTGTGGGGTTCGGGGGGCGCACGCTGGGCGACGCTCCCGCCAAGTACCTCAACACTGCCCAGAATGCCGTGTTTGACAAGAGCCGCACGCTGTTCGGAATCGACATCGCCCGCCCGATAATTGGCGAGCGGCGGCTGGCCTTGGTGGTTGAGGGGTATACGGACTGCCTGGCCGCCCACCAGTTGGGAGTGCCCTACGCGGTGGCGACGCTGGGGACATCGGTCACGGACGGGCACATGGCCCTGCTGCGTCGGTACTGCGATGAGTTGGTGTTGCTGTTCGATTCTGACACAGCGGGAGAGGCGGCAGCCGACCGGGCGGTTGCGACTGCGTTGCAAAACAATCTCAACGTCCGGATTGCGTGTTTGGAGGAGGGCAAGGATCCGGGCGATCTGCTGGCTGGTGGCACGGCGGATGAGTTTTTGGGTGTGTTGAAATCGTCGGTGGACGCGCTAGCATTCAAGTGGTCGCGAACCAGGGCTCGGTACAAGGGCAGCGAGAGCGAGCGTGGGCGTCGCGAGGCCTTGGAGGAGTTTGTGGGTTTCGTGGCCTCGGCCGCCCGTTATGGCGGGATAGATGCCATTCAGCGGGGGTTGGTGGTCAATCAGGTGGCCAAGCTTCTTGCCCTGCCGCCCGGCGAGGTGCAGGAATTGCTGGCCCATACCGCTTCGAGTCGGAGGGGGAGGGTTTCGCAGAAACAGGTGGCCATTGGCGCCGGTGGTGTAGGCCCGGTCCGGGTGTCGGAAGACGTCGGGCAGGCAGCGGCACGAGCGGTGCTCGAGGTGTTGCTCAACGCGCCAGCCTTATACGAGATGGCCGACGGGATTCTCGATGTGGATCTGCTGGAGGATCCCGTGTTGAGGAAGGTTGGGCAGCGCGTTTGGGAGGCGGCTCGGTGTCACGCTGGGGGCGGCCATTTGTTCTTGGGTACGTTGCTTAGCGCGACCGAGGACGAGGCTGAGGCCCGAGTGCTGATCGAGCTGGCCAACGCCGGCGAGCACATCGGCAACTGGGAGGAGACGTTGCATTGTGCGCTCGAGCGTATCGAGCAGGCCAATGCCGGACGGGAACATCAGTCACGAGCCGAATCGTTGATTCGGCTGGATCGTCACACGGACGACACGGAAAACGAACCCTACCGTCAGCCGCTGGAGGCGATTGCCCGCGGTCTGAACGCGATGACGAAGAGCGCCCCCGGCCACTGCATTCCGCCGAAGTTGCGGCGACGTCGGGACGCGGCTGCGAGCCCTGCGGGGACGCTGTTGGAAGCTGGAGAATAAGGTCTTGAGCACGACAGAAGTGGAAGTGGTGTTGGATCCGGTCGAGGCCTCCATCGAAGCGTTGCTGCTGATGGGCAAGGAACACGGGTACGTCACCTGGGAAGGGATGAACAAGATCCTCCCGGATGAAGCCGTCTCACCGGACAAGCTGGAAATGATCATGCTGCGCCTCGACGAGGCGGGCGTCCAGACGCTGGATGAGGCTGAGGCCCAGGTACTCGATGCCAAGCGCAAGACGAGCAGAAGTGCCCGTCGGAAGGGCGCTGCGGTTAAAGAGGAGGAGGCGGCTGCGCCGGCGCCGCGGGTTGCGCCTAAGCTTGCAGAGGTG
>JADFPW010000104.1 GCA_022562105.1 Planctomycetota bacterium | reverse complement strand
TTGCGAGACGGGTGCCTCGCGAACGTCGGCTTTGCAAAAGGGGCAAATCGAAGTCTGTGCGGAAATCGCCTCTGCACAATACGGGCAGTCGAGCATGATATTCGTCCTGCGAACATCCTGTTGGCACTGGATCGCGTCAGCCTAACACAAGCAGTCAGCGAATGAGAGGCCGCGATAATCAACCGTCTGCAAAGCCATGTGTGACGTCGGTTGCAGAAGAGGTGAGTGACATTGCTGCTAGACGGCGGTTGCCGATTTGTTCGCCTTGACAGCCGGCCGTTCCGCTTCCGCAATCACCTGCTTGTAGAGATCGACCGTTTTTCGCAGCATCGCTTCCGCATTGAACTTGGTGTGAACGAGACGTCGGCCGGCTTCTCCCAGGGACCGCGCCCGGACTGGATCGCCAAGCATTTCGAGCATCCGCCCGGCGAGTTTGCCGCTGGATGCCGGCGGCACGACGAGTCCGGTCTCGTTGTCGCAGATCACGCTGGCCATGCCGCCCACACCGGAGGTGATCACCGGTTTCCCCATCGCCATCGCCTCGAGCATGATCGTCCCCAACCCCTGTTCGAGCGAGGGGAGGCAATAGATATCCATCGCCGCCAGTGGTTCGGCGAAGTCCGTCAGGCTGGGAACAAACGTCACTTTGTCCGAAATCCCCAGTTCTCGGGACAAGCGGCGCAGGTTTCTTTCCTCCGGTCCGCTGCCGGATATCAGGAAGCGGACGTCGGAACGGCTTTGCAGAACGCGGTGCGCTGCACCCAGGAAATAGAGAATTCCCTTGACGGTCTCCAACGGTCCCGCGACTCCGATGACCGGAAGATGGCCGGGATCGAGCACGGGCGGCAATGTGCGTCCGCAATCCGGTGCGACGCCGCAATGGATGACGGCCGTCTTCTTCTCGTCGAACGAAATTCGTTTGAGCAACTCCGACTTGACCGGTTCGCTCACCGCAATCATCCGTTGGATTCGCTTCCAACTGAAGGAGAGGCGCTGTCCGGGAGTGAGAATCTCGTGGACGGTCAAGATCGACGGGCATTCAAATCGACCCGATAACCACGTGCCGACGGACATCATGTCCCGAGTTTGCACGTGAACGAGTTGCGGGATCCAGCCGGACAGATCACGTTGAACCTGAATGCGCGTCAGCCGGCCCAACAGCGGCAGTTTGAGGTAAGGAAACTCCTGGATATGCAGACGTTTTTTCCGAGAGACATCAACTCGGTCGGCGAATGTGCAGACGACCCGTGCGTCGATGCCGAATTGCCCCAGCGACTCAGCAAGCCGCAACGTGTAGAGGGAACTGCCGCGGACTTCAAAACGACCGGCGACGAGCAGAACTCGGAAGGGGGGCTCATCCACGGAATTGCTCCGGTCGCGAACGCTGCCGGAACCCGGCAAGAAAGTTGGAGATAGTCTCATGTTGAATCGATCTGCAGTAGCGGTTCTTGGGGTCGCTGCGGTCTTTCTTGGGATCAACGGCGCCTTTCTCCCCGAAGTCAACGCTGATTGCACGACCCTGTTCGGCGACGATGTGCTCTACGGCGCGGGGGATAACCCCACTTCCGTGGCCATCGGCGATCTGAACGGGGATGGGGCCGCCGACCTGGCCGCGGCGAACGTTAACAGCGGCAACGTCTCCATACTACTGAATCTATGTCGCCTGGCCTGCGAGGGCGACGCCAACGGCGACGGAGCCGTCGATCCGTTGGACAGCGGCTACGTCCTTGCCCGCTTCGGGGACTGCCCTTAAGAGGGCGTGCGCAAGACCCGTGACGCACCGCCGACTTCTGTGGCACCGGTTTTTCAATCGCTGAACGGCTTGCAGACGTCGGGCTCGCACGTCGTCTCGTTGCCCGCGTAGACGCCGCCGCTGATGACGCAGCCCAGCGCTGTTTGTATTTCGCACGCGCCGTCATCCGGGAAGCAGCACGCCCCGGTGGGCGGTGTCGTCGGGCAGGGACCGAATCGAGCGAGCACAAACCCGCTGTCCAGCGGGTCCACGTTGCCATCGCCGTTGACGTCGGCCGCGTCGCACGTCAGATCGCCCGTCCCCACCGGACAGCCGAAACGAGCAAGGACATATCCGCCATCGAGCGGATCGACCGTGCCGTCGGCGTTGGCGTCCCCTTCGCAACAGCCGTCGCCGATACCGATCGCCGAGTTGCAGATCAAGGTCACAAAATTGGACGCCGGGAACATGTCCATCGCGCCGACCTCGTCGGTTTCCAACAAACCGAGACCGACGGCCGACACAAATACCGCGATCGGCGGGTCTCCGCCGCTCGTCGCGGTAGTCAGGATGTGGGCCGGGCTCACGCCCAACAAGAACAACGAGGGCGATCCCGCGGCCAACGAGAACAGGATGCGATCCACGGTCGGGTCGAAAACATTGTCGCCGTCGTCCATGACCGTGAGGGCATCGATGTCGTCGTCGAATAGCAGGCCGATATCCGGGAACACGATGTACGCGCTTTCGGTCCCGGGAAGCTCCGGGTCAACATCGACGTAGACGTCGGCCCCGCTGCCCAAACCGGGCAACACACCCAGCGATGGGCTGGTGGAGGTGAGCGAAAAGAACACTGGACCGAGCGTTGCACTCGAACCCGGGCGAAAGACGGCGTTGACCGCGTCGATTTCCATACCCGTCGCGTCGATCAGCGGGCTGAAGTCCGGCAGCAATTCCATATTGGCCCCATCGACCCCGCCGACGTCGGCCTGGTTGCCGGCTAACGTGTTGTTCTGCCTCGGCGAGCCCAGCGGGCCTGCCGCATCAAACGGGGTCAGCGCCAGAAACTCGTCGCCGGCCGCCTGATTCTTGGCTGCTTGTTCCTTGGCATTGAACGGGAAGCCGTCCAGTATGGGATCCGCACCTCCGACCGTTCCACGGCTCACGGTAAACAACAGCACCCTTATGGGAGTTCCGGACCCTCGGGGCAAAAACGCTGCGCTGTTGGGGCCCGACAGACCGTCAATATCATCGCCCGGCATCCCCAGTCCCAGACCCATTCCGGCGATTACGATGGCCGGAGGCGGCAACCCGTCGCCATCCACGGTCAACACATCGTCGGCGGCCAGCCCAGCCGCCAAGATCGTCGGCGAAATGATGTCGATGGAGAAAAAGGGTCTGGGTAGCGGCGCGATGGCACCGGGATCGCCGCCAGCCGGTTGGGCCAGTCCTGAGGATACGCTGCACAGGGCGATGAATCCGCCGAGGGCGGATCGCATCGCAAGCTCGCGGCTCGCCGTTGGTTTCCAACTGCGCTTTGCGATCATGGCTCCCCTCGGTAGGTCGGGCTTTGCCCGACATTGGGCACGTGGTTGACATTTGTCGGGCGGAGCCCGACCTACCTGCTCGGCCCATCGCCGGACAGCCAAGCAGGCCACCCGGGGCTGGTCTCCATTCTAACCAATAGAGTCTGTGCAAGGAAGGAGTATCGCTCATAATCGTAGGTTTTGACGCATTGTCTGAACCGCTCTGCGGCACGATCCCGGTCGCCCTGAGCGAGGCGACCCACGCCGGAGAAGAAATAGGCCTGTGCGAGAAGCCACGTGGGATCCTCCGGCCCCCAACGCCCGACGGCGCCCTCCAAGGCCGCCCAATCACTCTCTCCGGTGCAGAAACGGTACAGGGAGCGATTCCATTGAGCACTCTCATATGGGAACACGGTGCGATCCCATTGAACTCCGGGAAGGTGGCGGCTCAAGACGGCTTCAGCTTGATCGCTCCGCCCCACCAGGCGCAGCGCAGCCGCCGACGCCAGCACGGCGGCGGGGACCGTCGGAGATTGCTCCGCCGCCAGGGCGGCATATCGACGGGCCTGGTCCCCATCGCCACGTTCAGCACAGACGATGGCCCGCAGCAAGGACGCGAACCACAACTCGACCGTGCTCTCAGACTCTCCCCCGCGCACCCGTGCATCCAGGTCTGCCAGGGCCCGGTCGGCATGGCCGCTCCAGAAATGTAGCCGCCAGCGATACTCGTAGACCTCCCGTCGTCGGACGTTGCTTCCAGCGTTCTCGGCCACCGTCAGGGCACGATCATAGGCCTCAATCGCCCCCGAGAAATCCCGCTGACTGGCAAGTGCTTCAGCCTCCGCGATCGCCCCCAGGGCGTTGTCGGGCTCGATCTTCTGGGCGTCGCCGGCGTGTCGGGCGGCCTGTTCGTAGTAGTCCTGCGCCCGGGCGACGCCGTTCTCGGCGTAGATTTCCGCTCCAAGCCTATAGGCGATGGACAGCAAGTAGCGCGGATAGGCTTGATCCTCCTGAAGGTTGGCCACCGTGGTCAGGTTCCGCTGCGTCTCGTCGAATCGCTCGAGCAGGCGGTGATGAAACATCCAATGGTTGAGGGCCCGTCCCAGATGGAGCATGGCCTGCGGGTAGACGTCGGGGCGGCGGTGAATGATCGCTTCCCGATAACACGCGATCGCTTCCTCCTCGGCCGTTTCTCCGCCGAGTCCCATGATGGCTTGCCCTCGCAGGAAGTGCTGGGCAGCCGATCGCGGCCCCCCGATCGCATCGGCTCGTTCCAGACCCTCCCGGGCGCGCGAGGGATAGTGTTTGCGCAGCGCCCAGGCCTGTAGGTACAGCGCCGTGCAGTTCTCCGGATCGTCATCGAGGGCGCGATCGAGGTGGTAGAGGGTGTCGGCGGTGGAATCGAGCATGGTGGCCAGCGCCCAGGCGGTGTGGTATGGGGCGGCGCCGCGCCGCGGTGGATCCACGGTTTCGAGTATGCTTCGGGCTCGTTGGCCTTGGTGGTAGTCGTGGAAGGCGAGTAGTTCGAACGCCTGACGGATGCGCGGCTCGGTGTCCGCATGGCGCCCCGGGAGGCGATTCATCACGCCTCGACACCACCGCCCGACGCCGCGGAGGACACGCACCCTGCCCATCAAGCCGACACGCCGGGCAGAGATCGGCTGGCCACCGGCGAAGAGTCGCAGATCACGAGCCAGTTGGTAGGCCGTCGCATAGCGGCGATCCGGCTCCTTTTCGAGCATCTTGAGGCAGATCGTCTCGAGGTCGACCGGAATCTCGCGGTCGATGGTCCGCGGTCGCACCGGGTCGGCGTTGCGGATTTGATCGATGATCCGGTCACGCGTGGGGGCATCGAACGGACGTCGAAGGGTCAGCACCTCGTAGATGGTCACCCCCAACGACCAGACATCGCTTCGACGATCGACGCGGTCACGATGGCCCGAAGTCTGCTCGGGCGACATGTAGGCCGGCGTGCCGACCACCTCGCCCGTGTCCGTCACACCGGGATCGTCCAATGCTCGGGCCAGGCCGAAATCGGCGACGTGAATCCGGCCGTCCGTGCCGACCAGCAGGTTTTGCGGCTTGATGTCCCGGTGAATGATCCCCTGTTCGTGAGCGTGCTCCAGAGCGTCGGCCACATCGGCCATGGATCGAGCGGTCCGTCGAAACCACTCTCGGGCTCGTGTCCCTTGAAGTCCCAAGCTCTTGCGACGCTGCTCGTCGATCACCTCGCTTAAGGGGCGTCCCTCTATCAGCTCCATCGCGTAGTGAAGCACACCATCCTGCTCACCCCACGCGTGAATGGGAACGATGTGTGGATGGCGCAGTCTGGCCGCCGTGCGCACCTCGGAACGGAAACGGTGAACCGCCGTTTCCGTTCTGCCCAGGGCGGGAGGCAGCACCTTCAAGGCCACGATTCGATCCAGCGAGCATTGCCGCGCCCTGTAGACGATGCCCATACCGCCGCGGCCCAGCTCGTTGACGATCTCGAAATCTCCGATTCTCGTTCCGGCTGTCGGAACCGCCTCGGCGTGGGGGAAAGGATCGCCCGGCCTCGCTTGGGCACTGGATCGCCCCGCGTCAACCGACCCGGCCGCATCAAGATCCCCTAGCAGGTCTCGGGTCTGTTTGAGCTGGTCCGAGCAGGTGTTGCACTGCCGAAAGTGGGCTTCCCAATGGGCGATTTCGGGGTGCTTGACCATCCCCTCCAGGTAATCGAGGAGGTGCTCCTGTACGTCGTGACAAGTCAACGAAGACGAGCTGCGTTCGGTCATGCCCCGGACTCGTCGAGGGCCGCGAGGCGATCGCGAAGCAAACTGATGGCTCGAACCAGCCGGTAGTCCAGTCCGGATCGACTGAGCCCCAGGGTTGCGGCCAGCGTCTCGCGTGAGAAACCGTGCCAGTAGCGCATGATGATGAGCGAGCGGAGGTCGTCATCAAGGGTGTCGAGCCCCTCCATCACCCGTTCATGGCGCTCGGCATTGACCGCCTTGGCCGCCGGGGTGGTCACCGGATCGATCAGGAGTCTTTCGCCCACCCCGACGCGACTGGACCGGAAGGCCGACAAACGTTCGGTCGGCTTCATCTTGCGAAGCACGTCGAGACACCGATTTCGTGCTACCCGATAGAGCCAGCCCCGTAAATGAGTGACTTCCGCAGTGGGAGTCTTGCAGGCTGCCACCAGAACATCCTGCACGACCTCCTCGGCGACTGCATCGTTGTAGACCATCCTCCGGCAGAACAGCCTCAGTTCCGATCCGAACTGCCTTTCGATGTCACCTGGATCTTCCATCAGCAGTGCTTTCGTGCCCGGCTGCCGGGGTCGTTTCGGAGATGTTCTTCCCGAAGGGATCCTTTCGGCCTCCGATCGGCGACCCCAAGCAATATACCCGCCCTGCCGGTCCGCGACAAACGGCGTCGCCGAAATCCCTTCTATTCAGGGCTAGAGATCCAGCAGGTTTTTACCGGGCGCGCGTTCGCCTGGCCCGTCTTCCTGGGGGAAGGCCGGGAAGCGTTTTCCGGGCCGACGCAGAACGGGAGACCGCGGCGACGCGTGTCCGCTCAACACCCCCTGGGGATCGTCGGGATGGGCGCCCGCTCGCGAAAGCTGTACGAGCCTTTCAGAGCGCAAAGGAGAAAAATCATGACCAGGCAAGACCATGTATTGAGAACGACCACACTGGAGCGGATGGTGTTTTCGTTGACCTTGACGGCGTTGCTGTTGGGAACGAATCCGGGGGCGGCGGCCGACACGCTCGACAGTCCGGACATGTTTCCGGATGGAGACACCACGGAAAAGTTCGTGACCCTCGGAACCCTGACCGCCACCGACGAAAGCGCCCCGCCCGACGGGATCAGCGACGCGGCGTTCACCGTTCCCGGCACCGTTAATTGGACGTTCACCTGGAAAGTGAACGTCGCAAGCTGGGACATCGCCGACCCCGCCGACCCCGACGACGGCGGCGCCAACGACGGAGCGGTAGACTTCGAGGTCTTTCTGGAAGGCGAGCACATCACACCCCCGCCCGCCCACAACCACACTCCACCGGAAAACGACCTCCCCCAGATTTCCTCCAAGAGAGGAAAACTCTTCTTCAACAAGCAGGCAACCTTTGCGAGGAACAAGGCTGTCAACCATGGGGACCACGTTGACAAATACTGGTTTCGATATCGCCCGACGGCCTCGGTGACGAACAATACGCCCGCCCTGGCAGGTCTGGCCAAGGTGAGAGCCCAGCACTCAAAAACCGGGAAGAAACTCTTTGGTTCCACCGCCCTCAAGATAGGGAGCGGGGACTCTGTCGGCCTTTCCTATGACGCGGACTCTCTAGTGCTCTCGCTTAGCCTCGGACCCATCGATGGGCTGGATAACGAAGGCGGGCAGAGCGGCGGCATCGACCCGGAGTACGTCGATGATCCCATCCTGGCCGGCGAAGTCAGCGTGACGGCGCTGGAGTTTCTCGGGCAGGACGATGACGGGCGTTACCTGTTCGGCGGCGGCGAGATCGAGATCATCGATCCAGCCGAGCAGTTCGTCTTCCGGGCCTCGTTTTCCGAGTACGTCCTGGACCCCACCGCCCTCCCGGAAGAGCCCACCGGCTTGGCCTGGGTCGAGAGCCTGGGTATCTCGGACATCCCGGATGACCAGGATGCTCCGTCGCAGTTCCTGCGCGACTACGTCGAGCGGGCCATGTTCGGCGAGGACATGCCCACGGAGCGGTCCAAACGTCTCCTGGGGACCATCTTGTCCGTCGAAACAATACTCGACCTGGTGGTGCTAACCGAGGGCTTCACCCAATCAGCCTTTGACATCCCCGCCACGGTGCAAATCGGGGCCGCCTTCAGTCCGCCCTGCCAGTGCCAAGGCGATGTCAACCAGGACGGAATTGTGGACGACGTCGACGTCGAACTGGTCCTGGGTTGCCAGGGTGCAGAGCCCGAGGAGGAGTGTGAAGCCGCCGACATCAATTGCGATGACGTGATCGACGAGCAAGATATCGAGGCCGTCCTCTGCCTGGTAGAGGGTGACGACGCATTGGATTGCTGCGCCGCCGAGTCCGAAAGCGCTTGGGAGGACGATGCCAACGGCGACGACAACGTTGATCCGCTGGACAGCGGGTTCGGGCCGGCACGGTTTGGTGACTGGCCCTAGCGTGGATTGACGGCGACAGTACGCCTTCCTATCTCAGGTCCGTCAGGAGTCGAAAGGCTCCTGGCGGACTTTGCGCTGCGCCGTCGAGCACGCGACGCCGTGATAGGCCGCGTGCCCTCCGTCTTGGCATGGCCGTTGCCCATCGCACACCGGATTCCCGAGGTCATGCGGCCCATTCCTCCACCCACTGGGCGCGCATTCGCCTGGCCCGTCTTCCTAGGGGAGCATCGTCAGGGACTCTACTTCCTGGTCCTACTGGATCAACCCATGAAGGTTCGGGATCTTCGGGTCACTCTTGCTTCCACCTTCAAGTCGCATGGGCTTGAGGGTCTGGAGCATTGCTTTGTGTCGAAGAGACGAAACGTCCGACTGCTGGGTCAGGAGTATGTCTACCCGGTGGATGTCCAACCGGATGGCACCTTCACCCTGGTTGATCCTGCGCTGACGCCGAAGGAGCAGTTCTTCCTGACCGTCGATTTGATCGAGGATCATCCGCTTTCTTCTCTCTCCGCTTTAGTCAAGTCTGCCCAGGATGCCCCAGAAGACGCACAGGTTGAATCTGGGGACATCAAGAAGCGGAAGGGGGGATTGGGGTCTTTCAAACGAGTTGATGCGTCAGAATCGATTGTGTCGGCTTGTACTTTCACCAGGGTGACGAAGAACCGAATATGCCCGAAGGCTACTACTTGCCGAGCGCCCAACGCATCGTGTTGGCTGGCAAGCTGACTGCCAATCCATTGGAATCGAAGGTTGCGGGCGAATGGCGAGCAGCCACGGTTACCAGCTGGCCGAACGTGTTCCGAAACATCTTCTTCTGTGACGACGATGCCTGTGCTCGAAAGTTCCTCGTCACGCCTGCGCCTGCCGGTTTCAAGGTTCGCCATAGGATCGCAAGGATCTGATGGCCGCATGCCAAGTGCCCGACCAGCACGCCGGCGCTCGGGAAAAGACGAGAAGAAGCTCGTCGAACTAGCGGTTGAGTGTCCCAATCGATGCGGTAGAATTTCAGCCTTGCCGGAGTCCGAACAACACTCCCTCCCGCAGTGTTGGCGGCAGATTGAGCGGGAACTGGTCGAACGGCACGAGGGCAAGGTGCAGGGCGATGATCTGGTGAGGCGTGAGGGCGAGCTGCTGGCTGAGCAGGACGAGATCGAGTTCGAGATTGGAACGCGGTGATCAGTCATGACATCACCCAGTTCACGTGCTCGAAAGGGATCGTTGATTCTTGCTTCCGGATCTTTTCGTGCCGGACGCCAATCACTTCTTCGCTTTGGTTTTTGGCGTTAGTCGCCGACCGCTTCGGGTGGACTTGAATTCGACACCCTCGGGAGTCACCTGGGCGAGTACCGGCGTCGCACCGTCTTGACTCGCCTTCCGGTTCAGCCTCGTACGCTCCTGGGCGGTCAACTCCGCCGCCTCATTCGTTCGACTCGATTTGACCTGCACATCCCAGGTCTTGGCCGGGAATTCTGCTTTCAGGTCGGCGGCTCCACGACTCCCGGGGCTCCGCTCCACTTTCGCACCGGCTCGCCGGAGCTGATCGGCGACCTTCTTCTCCGCCTTGGTCCCAAACTTGGACTGATTGGCCTGTTTCGCCATCGTCGTAACTCCTCGAATATAGGACTATTCATGGCGGATACACAAGATGATCCGCGCCATTCGATTCATAGCGCTACATCTTGAGCAAGTCAAACGGCACGGCCGGTTCCGAATGAAGCAGGGTCGGCTCCAGCGATTCCGTATGTGCCTGTGCCGATGCTCATGTGGGACCCGAGGGGTGATTTGGCCGGCCAATCTCCTTCGCCAGGCTTCGACGCGCTGCAAGGAGTGCGGGTACAAGGCGCTGGCCAAAGTGAAAGTTGGCGATCGCCTTGGCACTCGCGTGGTTACGTGGGTCGGCGGTAGCAGGTGTCGATGGCGGTGTGACTGCGGGCGACGTGGCGAGACGACGAACGCCAGTTTTGCCACTACATCGGGGTGTTCTTGGTGCTGGGCGCGGAAAGGAAACCGATAATCACGGTGCGGCGGCGCAAGCTGACCATGCGCGGCGGTCGCGGGCCCGGCTAATGCGTGATAGGATACCTAGCCACCTGATTCGCACCAGCGTGCGGAGGATCGATCGTGAAAGCTCGACCCTGGTTCACTCTTATCTTGCTCTCCACCCCGTCCCTCGTCTTCGCCTGGGGCTACGACGGCCACCGCATCGTCGGGGAGATCGCCAGCCTAAGGAGGCTCGTCATGGAATCAGAATTGAGCTGGGACTCGAAAAAGATTGAGACTCTCAAGCAGTCACTGAACGGAGAAGTTGACATTGGGGAAGGATATGCATCGATATTCGTCCCGTTGAGCGAGAACATCGGGGTGAAGCTCTTTCCGCAGGAGGGTTGGCGGGACTACGCTCTCGAAAAGCAGTCAGTGGCCGCAAAGCACGGCGTGGGACCAGCGGTCGGCGAGGCTTTTGAGGTCGCTCAAGAGTTACGCGACCATCCAATGCTAGTATGGCAAGGCCATATGGAGGCAACCGGGCAACATGTATACGGCTACGTAACTCAACGGGCCGACATGACCTGTCGTCCATCCGGAAAAGACATAGCAGCCTTCACGGAACTGCTCGTGTCGATCCGTGAGCTGACACCGCCTCCAATTCACGATTTTGAGGACAATCCCGCCAACTATGGCTACATCGATGGTCGAATCGTGTTCGTTGATTTCGATACTGGAACCTGGAGCACACCCGGCATGCTCCCAGTCGATGGATCGGTTGCACGGGATGCCCTTTCGGTAGATGCCAGCGACGCCGCAGCCTCGGAACGGCCGTCTATCCGAATCCGCCGCTTGGCCCAGAGGATTGAGGAATCACTATTTCGTGGTACGAAGTGGGTCGTCTTTGAGCCGAACGACGAACCGCTTTGGGCCAGGATCAGGCAGAACGTGGGGGCGTTTATGATGCGGCTATTTCGCCAGGGCGCGTTTCAGGGCGACACTCCGAGCAAGGCCTTTTTCGTCAAGTGCGATAGCGAGACCACGACGGCCGAAGATCGGAATAAGGGGGTTGTCAAGTTCGAGGTAGGCTTCGCGCCTCTGAAGCCGGCCGAGTTTGTGATCATAAGAATCACGCAAGTGTCCGAACAGCAGTAGGGATAGCTTCTCCGGGTCGAAATCGCTGTTGCATGAGCCCCCAACCCTCGGAGTCACTCGATGAACAACCAAATTCGTCTTTCCGCCGTAGTTGGATTGCTCACCCCATCCCTCTGCCTAGCCTGGGGCTACGACGGCCACCGGATCGTCGGGGGAATCAGGCGCTCCGCTTGGCGATGACACAGTGCGTTTGCTGCGTCGCTAGGTGGTGATGGGCGTAGGAAGCTCCGCGGAAGGCCGGATCCGGCTCGACTCCCGACGTCCTGTGCCTGCTTCGGCTGCCCATTGGCACCGACGTAGCCAACGAGACGGTCGAGCCGCCGGATCTCGTCGAACGCTGCCCAAGTCTACAAGCAGGGACCAAACCGCGCAAGGACAAAGCCGCTGTCGAGTGGGTCGACGGCCCCATCCCCGTTCTGGTCGGCCGCATCGCAGTCTGGGTCGCCTGTACCGACAGGACAACCGAATCGAGCGAGTACGTAGCCGGAGTCAAGCGGATCCACCGTCCCGTCGCCGTTGGCGTCGCCTTCGCAGACGACGCGATCTGATCCACCAGCATCCTCGACAAGCTCGTTGAAACGGTCTACGCAACAGCGATCCACCGAAGCGCTATCGCAGATCGACGATCCAAGCTTCGGGCAGTGAGGCGACGATCTCGCCCACGAGGTTGGTCCATCGCCCGCACC
>JADFPW010000103.1 GCA_022562105.1 Planctomycetota bacterium | reverse complement strand
ACGTGGGACTGGACCCCACGCCCGAAAGGTTGCAGCCAAGGCCCTTCCCGGTCACCAGCGCCGAGGGAATTGTTCCCCCAGATTCCTGCGACGCTCCCGTTGCCTCTTCATCGCCCCACCCCACGGCCTCGGCCGCCAGCCGTAATCCGGTCGCCGGGTCGCCCTCCAAGGGCCGCTGTCCCCGGCGTACCTCTTCTCCCCGAGACACCATGTTCTTGATACGGATCTCCAGCGGGTCGATCCCCAGGTCGTGGGCGATTATGTCAACCTGGGACTCGCTGGCCCACGCCGCCTGGGGCGCGCCGATGGACCGGAATGACCCGGCGGGGGTGGAGTTGGTGTAAACAGCAGACGATGATACTTTCAGGCTGGGCCAACGATAGGGACCGGCTATCCTGTCCCCAGCCCGTCCCGCCACCAAAGGCCCGTTGTCGGCATAGGCGCCGGTGTCCAGGTAGATCAGGCACTCCCTAGCCACGAAGGTCCCGTCCAGCTTGACCCCGGTTTTGACGGTCAAGCGGGCGGCATGGCGGCGCACCGTCTTGAACGCCTCTTCCACCGATAGGGCCAGACGCACCGGCCGTCCGGCTACCTTGCTCAAAGCGACGGCTAAAGGCTCCATCTTGGTGTATGACTTGCTGCCGAAGCCTCCGCCCAGGTAGGGCACGATGATCCTGACCTGGTGCAGCGAGAAGCCGAACATGCGGGCCAGGTCACTCCGCACCAGAAAGGGGTGCTGGGCCGTGGACCACACGGTTATGCCCTGGTTGGTGTAGTGGCCGATGGACGTATGCGGCTCCAGGGCGTAGTGGTAGACCATGGGGAAGGTAAAAGTGTCTTCGAACACCCGGTCCGACTGGGCGAACCCTTCCTCGACGTCGCCCCAGTCGTAATGGTGCTCGGCGCACAGGTTGGTGTCGTGAAGGGCGGGCGAACCGGGGACGAGGGCCTCTTCCATGTCGGAAACCAGGGGCAGCTCTTCGTACTCGACCTCGATCAACGAGAGGGCGCGTTCGGCTGTTCGCTCGTCGATGGCGGCCACAGCGGCCACCGGATCGCCCATGTGGCGTACCTTGTCCTTGGCCAGCACATGCTCGTCATAGCGCGCGGGCGAGGTGCCGTAGAGGGTGTCGGTGACGTCTTTTCCGGTGATTACCGCGAGAACGCCCTCCAGCGCTTCGGCCTTGGAGGTATCGACCCGTTTGACATAGCCGTGGGCCACCGAGGAGCCGAGGATTTTGCCGTGAACCATGTTGGGCAGGTGAACGTCGTCCGTGTAGGTGGCCCGGCCGGTGACCTTGTCGGCGGCATCGATGCGCGGGATGGAAACGCCGACGCTGCCGGAGCGGTTGCGTGGTTCGGATCCGTCTGGATCACCGGCGGTGCAGGTACCGTCGTCTCGGTAGTTGTCGCAGCGTTTGACGGCCCGGAGGATGCCGGTGTAGCCGGTGCATCGACATAGATTGCCCGACAGACCCTCCTTGATCTCGTCGTCCGTGGGGTTGGGGTTCTTGTCGAGCAGCGCCGTCGCGGAGATCACCATGCCCGGCGTGCAGAAGCCGCATTGCGTGCCACCCTCATGTACGAATGAGTTCTGAACCGGTGTCAAGCGGCCGTTGTCGGCCAGGCCTTCGATGGTGGTGATCGACTTGCCTTCCAGGGTCGCTGCGAGGATGAGGCAACTGTTTATCGCCTCGCCGTCGATCAACACCATGCACGCCCCGCAATCACCAACGTCGCACCCCTTCTTGCTTCCGGTCAAGCGCAACTTGTCGCGCAACACGTCGAGCAGCGTTTCGGCACCGGAGATTGCGACGGAGTGTCGTTGTCCGTTGATCGTTAACGTGCGACTCTTGATCATGACCGGGCCTCCCGGGCACGATCCAGTGCGGCTTGCAACGCCCGTCGCGTCATGACGCGGACCATCTCGCGGCGGAAATCGGCGGTGCCTCGCACGTCGGTGATGGGGCGACACGCCTGCGACGCAGTCTGGGCGGCCTCGTCGAACGCCTCGTCACCAGGTTGTTTGCCGGTCAGCCCCGCCGCAGCCGATACCACCATCATGGGCATCGGAGCCACGGCCCCCAAGGCGATTCGCGCGGCCGCGATGCAATCGGTATCATCGAGCACCAAGCGGGCCGCACTGGCCGCCACCGCGATGGCGTTGCCGTCGCGCAAGGCAAACCGGGCGTAGGCGGCGCCGGATCGGACGGGGGCGTCGGGTATATGCACCGCGGTGAGCACCTCGTCGGCCCTGATGACCGTCGCCCGCGGTCCGACGAACAGTTCATCGACCAGAACCCGTCGGGTGCCGGTCGCCGACACCAGTTCCACCGATGCGGACATCACCATCAATATAGGCGGAATATCGGCGCACGGCGCCGCGCAAGCGATGTTGCCCCCAATGGTGGCTAGGTTGCGGATCTGTGGGGCGGCCATCTGGCTGGCGGCATCGAGCAACGGGCGACAGCGATCGCGGACCACCGCCGAATCGAGCAATTGCGAAATCGTGGTCAGGGCCCCGATGCAAACGCCGTCGGCGTCCGAGGCGATGCCACGAAGCGCTTCGATCCGATTGAGCCAAACGACATGGCCCGCGGTCCGTCGGCCCGTCTTGAGATCGACCAGCAGATCAGTGCCACCCGCCATAAGCAGGGCATCGGGTGCGTGCTCGGCCAACAGGGCGGCCGCCTCGGCGGGGCTCTGCGCCTCGTGCAATTCAAAGTCGGGTAGATACACCGGTAAAGACTCCTGGCTATCGAGGCGGTCGCTCCCTGCCGTCGGTACGGCCTGCGGTCGCCTTTCCCTCGGCGGCGCCGGTCAGGCCCCGTAGAAACTGACACGCGAGCTGATTGGCGATGTTGTTCGGCGAACGCCCGGAGCCCGGCCGATACCATCGATAGAGCCAATTCAACATTCCGAACAGCGACATGGTCGCCACGTAGAGATCCAGGTCACCGTTGGGGGCGTGCTTCTCCAGGACGCCCTTGATAATGAGTCGAGTCAAGTCGTAGTAGTCGCGCCGGATTCGTCGTGTCTCTTCGTAGAGCGAGCCGCTTAGCGTATCGAGCTCGTGCGAGCAGACCTTCAACGCAGCCATGTTGGCCGCGAAGTAGCCCACGTGGGACCGGACCATGATCCGCAACTGCTCGACCGGTTCATCGACCCCGACCAGCTTCTCCTGCAAATTGTTGAGCAACGAAGTGAAGCTGCGGAATTGGATCACGAAGAGGATCTTCTCCTTGCTCTCAAAGTAGTGATAGATGCCGGCCAGGCTGACGCCGGCTTCCTTGGCCACCCCACGCATGGTGGCCCGATCGTACCCTACGCGGGCGATAAGCAAGGTCGCCGCCTCCAGGATGTGGTCCTGCCGCTCGTCGTAGGAGACCCGACTGTCTCGATTACGCGGCGCATGGTCATTGTCGAACATACGTTCAGGTTTTTGGGAGATCATGTCCGTTTCCCGGTGAATAGCCGCCTACCCACTCGATGCCCACTATGGGGTCCGAACCGGCCGCTGTCAAGAAATAATTCGGGATAAAACCTCTTGCAATCCGTATAACGCTCGCCATAATTGGAGACATGTAGGTCTGGAAGCCGTCTGATGGGCCGCCGGACCGCCCGGGGCGATCGATCGAACGATCGTTCGGGTTTTTGCCGATGCAAGTAGGTCGGGGACCGGTTTCAGGGGAGCCAAGTGCCAAGGGAGTCATCATGAGCCTCTTTCCAAGCCAAGCGGCGGCCTCGTTCGACTTTCAGGAGATCGAGTACGTCAAGGACGGATGGGTGGCCCGCGTCACCATCAACCGGCCGCACAACTTCAACGCCTATAGCACGCTCGCCCTGCAGGAGCTGGCCGCCGCCTTCCAGGACGCCTCGTGGGACGACAAGGTCGCGGTGGTGGTCTTCACCTCAACCGGCCATCGGTCGTTCTGCACCGGCGGGGACGTCAAGGAGTATCAGGAGAGCTACACGCAGCGGCCGCGGGACTACTGGAAGTACATGTGCTGCTTCAAGACCTACATCGAGTCGATCACCAATTGCTCCAAGCCGGTGATCGCTCGATTGAACGGCATGGCCGTCGGTGGCGGGAACGAGAGCCAGTTGGCCTGCGACTTGGCCGTGATGGGCGAACATGCGTTTATCGCCCAGGTGGGCACCAACGTGGGATCGGTGGCCTGCGGTGGTTCGACGCAGTGGCTCCCGATTCACGTCGGGGACCGGCGAGCCCGGGGCATGCTGTTCCTGAATCAGCGCTATACCGCCTACGCCTCTCAAGCCATGGGATTGGTCAACGCCGTCGTGCCCACGGTCAAGGGGCCTGACGGATCGTTCTGCACCACGTTCACCAACGATCGCGACTACCTCGGCGACTGGAACACGGACCCGTGGGAGAGCCCGTTCCAGACTCGAGCCACCCCGGAGGAAATCTCCAAGGCGATCAAAGGCAGTGACGGATACTCGATCGATCTGTCGTTGATGGACAGCGTGCTGGCCGGGTTGTGCGATCAGTTGGTCAACAAGTTCTTCGAATGCACCCGCTACACCAAGGCCCAGGTGAACTACTGGAAAGACCAGTCGTGGTACGCCACCACGCCGCATGCCCGTGACTGGTTGGCCATCCATTACACGAGCCTCGAACCCTACGAAGGCATGACCGCGTTCGTGGAGAAACGCAAGGCCGACTATGAAGGGCTGCGGCGTCGGGCGGCCGAGGGCGGTTCGAGTGAGTTTCTATGGGGTCCATACGCCCAACAATGCCCACAGTGCGGCGCCAAGGGGCTGCCCAAAGCGTTTGAGTACTGCGGTCAGTGTGGAGGGGCGTTGGCAGCCGAAGCGGTCAAACAGTAATCGCACCATGGGGCGTTGCTTCGCTGGGAACGTCCGCGCGAACTGAAGTTCGCGGCTCGTTGGGGTTGATTTGATGCAGGATGGACACGCAAGGCGAGCGTTTATCACCGGTGGGAGCACCGGGATCGGACGGTGCATTGCAGAAACGCTGGCCCGTGACGGTTGCGACGTGGGGGTGTTCTACCAGGGCACGCCCGAGGAAGGCCGGGCAGTCACGGAGCGAATCGAGTCGTTCGGCCGACGAGCGTTTTGGCGCGTCGGCGACGTGCGAGAAACGTCTGACGTTCATTCGGCCATCGAAGCGTTCACCGCCGAAATGGGTGGGTTGGATATTCTGGTCAACAACGCCGGTATCTTCCGCGACCAGGTCATTTGGAAGATGACCGACCAGCAGTGGCGTGAGGTCATCGATGTCGATCTGACGGGGGTGTTCCATTGTGCCCGGGCGGCTGTGCCCGCGCTGCGAGCCAACGGCTGGGGGGCGGTGGTCAATATATCGAGCATCAACGGCATGCGGGGCCGGTTCGGCCAGACGAACTACGCGGCGGCCAAGGCCGGTGTGATTGGGCTGACCAAGTCGCTGGCCAAGGAGTTGGCCCGTTTCAACGTGACGGTCAACGCGGTGGCTCCCGGTTTGATTGACACGGACGCCGTGGCGGCGATGCCGGACGAGGCGAAGAAGGTGTCGTTGCAGGAAATCCTGGTCGGCCGCGTGGGCACCGTTGAGGACGTGGCCGAGGCGGTCGCGTTCCTGTGCAGCGATCGGGCTCGGTTCATCACCGGCGAAGTGATCCGCGTGGACGGCGGACAGTATGTGTGATTGTCGAATGACGAATGACGATTGTCGATTGTCGATTTCGGATGGTTGGATGACGTGATGACCGACTATGAGTTCCTCAACATCGAGGTCAATGACGGACTGGCGATGATTACGCTGAATCGTGCGCCGCTGAACATTCTGAACAGCGCGATGATGGCGGAGTTCAACTCGGCGCTCGAACACGTGTTGATCGAGAACCTGGCTGGCGTGGTTATCAAGGCCACCGGCAAGGCTTTCTGCGCCGGCGTGGACATCGCCGACCATACGGCTGACAAGGTCGGCGACATGATTCGCCAATTCCACGGCATCTTCCGGAAACTGGCGGCGACCGATGCCCTGACCGTCGCCGTGGTTCAGGGGGCGGCGTTGGGCGGCGGGTGCGAGTTGGCCTGCATGTGCGATGTAGTGCTGGCTTCGGCGCGGGCCAAATTCGGACAACCAGAGGTGCAAGTCGGGGTCTTTCCACCGGTAGCAGCGTGTCTGCTGCCCATGCAGGTGGGCGTGCGGAAGGCGGTGGAGTTGACCGCGGTGGGGGCGCCCATCCGAGCCGACGAGGCCCTGCGCATCGGGCTCGCCAGTCACGTCTGGCCGACGGAGGAGTTTGACGACCGGGTGAAGGAGTATCTGGACCAGCTGACGAAGTTGTCCAGGCCGGTGATGCGTCTGGCCAAGCGGTCCACCGTTCGGGCGTTTCGTGAGCAGTTCCTGGCTGAGCTCGATCGGGCGGAGGCGTTGTACCTGGACGATTTGATGAAACTGTCGGACGCCCATGAGGGCATCGCCGCGTTCATGGAAAAGCGAAGTCCGAGTTGGAAACACGCGTGACGAGTGCGAACTACGGATCGAGGACGACAACATGAAAGCGGCAGTGTTTCACGGTGCGGATGTCGGCTTGAAGATTGAGGACATTCCCATCCCGAAGGTCGGTGCGGACCAGATTCTGGTCAAGGTGGCGGCCTGTGGGGTGTGTCATACCGACCTGCACTACATCGAACATGGCGTGCCCACGTTCAAGAAACCGCCGGTCGTGCTGGGGCACGAGGCCTCCGGCGTGGTGGAGGAAGTCGGCGGTGAAGTCAGCAACATCACCCAGGGTCAGCGGGTGCTGATTCCCGCGGTGTTGACCTGCGGAAAGTGCATGTTCTGTCGGACGGGGCGGGAGAATATCTGCAGCGACATGCAGATGCTGGGCAACCATATGGACGGCGCCTACGCCGAATATGTCGCGGTCCCGTCGAAGGACGTGCTCGAGTTGCCCGCGTCGATTCCGCTGGAAGAGGCGTCCATTATCGCCGACGCCACCTCGACGCCGTACCACGCGGTCAAGAACCGGGCCCGCGTGCAGCCGGGCGACACGGTGGTGATCTTCGGCTGCGGCGGCGTGGGCATGAATGCGGTCCAGCTCGCATCGGCTGCGGGGGGATACGTGATCGCGGTGGACGTCAACGAGCGCAAACTCGAGTGGGCACGCGAGTTCGGAGCAGCCCAGACGGTCAACGCCGGCAAGGTCGAACGGGTCAGCAAGGAGATCAAGAAGATGACCGGCGGCGGGGCGGACATCGCCATGGAGGTGATCGGCAATCCGCGGACCATCGAGGAGGCGTTCGACTGCGTGCGCAGCGGCGGGCGGCTGGTGATCGTGGGCTTCACCCACGAGAAGATCAGCATCTCCGCCGGCAAGATCATGTTTCGTGAAATCGAAGTCCTGGGTTCGCTGGGATGTCGCCCGGTCGATTACATCCCGCTGATCCGCATGGTCGAACAGGGCAAGATCGATATTCGCAAGCAGGTGACCCATCGGTTCGCGCTTGATGACATCCAAAAGGCATTTGACGTCATGAAGGAGGGCGCGTCGCTGCGCTCGATAGTGACTCCGTGAGGATCGGCCGTTAGGCAACTCGGATTCGTGCGTTGAGGAGGTTGGTTGGTCGTGTTGCAAAGGGGTCAACTTGGAATTCACCCGCCGGGGGCGCTCGGCGTGGCCTTCTTTGTGCATGCTAGCGCCGACTGTTTCATCGGGCGCGGCGGAGACGGAATCACCGATTCGCTCAAGAAGGCGGGCACGATCCGGCTCGAAGATCACGGCACGTTCCGCTCCGTGCCGCTCGCCGATCGGATCTTCTCGAATCTACTGGAGGCCGACGCCCTTAATCGCATGCCAGAGGTGCTCTTTGTTTGCTGCAATCCCAATCAGCTAGGCCTGTTCACCGGCGAGTTGACGCGGTTCCTCGAAAGCCTGGCCCAACGCGGTCACGTGCGATCGGTGGATGAACTCCGCCAACGCGTGCCCATCCTGTTGATTCCGCCGAACGGAATCCTGGCCGAGCAGACCCTGCAGACCTACGAGGAGCAGCTTCGAGAGTCGATGCTCATGGATCGGCTGCCCGGCGTGACCGAGCCGATGCTCGACGCCCTGCTGGATCGAGTGATTCGAGGTGTATCACTGCAAGCTGGCGGTCGGCGCGGCGCCGGTGCGGATACCGTCTATCTGCTGGAACGCAAGGGCTTGGTGGTCTTTGCCGGCGGCGGTGAACTCGAACGCCAGCGTATCGAGCTGGTGTTGGACGCCCACGACTATCCCTACAAACACATCCGCGGCGTACCGGGCACGCGGGTCGAGTTCGACAAGGCGATGATCTCCATTGTCCTGAACGTCGGCGGTCTGATCCATACCGTTCGGCCGGACGGTGAGCTGATCGATCTGCGGATGGGCGATCTATGCAAAGATCCGACCAAGGCAGACTTCGTGCATACCATCACCCGAGCCGTTTACGACATCGGGCTGGCCATCGGTGCGTATCCGCCGGAATCCACTTACGACGAGATCTGGGCACCACACCGGGCGACGATCATGGCTCACGCCGGGCACGTGACCAGTTCGTTGAAAACCCTCCGCGACGCCCTGGGCGCCGGGCTCGATAGCGTCGCCCTCTTCTCCAATGAGGAATGGTTACTCACCCCGCTGCGTCGATATGCAGCCAACGTCGGGCTCACCGAGGTGGAGGCGCTGTTCAAATCGTTGCATCGGCAGGTTCAGGAATCGATGGCCCGAGCCATCCATCACCGCGACAAAGCGGCTCGAGGAACGGATACGGGAGCTGGAGCTATGAAGCTAGCGACTCAACGGAACTTCTCAATCGACCTGTATGAGGCTGGGCCGGACAACATGGTCCTGGTCGGCACCATGCTCGACGACGAGCACCTTATCAAGCTGGAGGTCAACGTGTACCTCCCGGACGAACAGATCACCCGCACTCGGCTGGACATGATCCGTTCGCCCTTTCCGGTCTGTCGCGAGGTCGAGAAACTGGCCGACAGCCTGGTGGGTCTGCGCATCGAACGCGGCGTGTTGGGCGAGATCGGCCGCCGCGTCGGGGGTCGGACCGGTTGTTCGCACATCAAGGAGTTGGCCACCAACATCGTCTACTTCGCCGCCTCCCATCTTATCCGCAAACGTAGCGGCGTGGATCCGCTGTCGATCGATTACATGCACAAACCGCCGGAGGAGCGGTTCGCCCTGACCAAAGACCTGCTGGCCGGCTCGTGTTTGGCGTACTGTCAGACCACGTCCCAAGGCCTCGACGAGCAGATCGGCATCCGCCGTGTGGGCGACGAACACAAGCATCCGTTGGAACTGGGTGAGTACGAACCCTCGCTGGGCGTGCTGCTGAAGGACCGGGCCGACCGCTGGGGCGAAAAGGTCTTCATTCGCTACCGCAAAGGCGACCAGGAGGTCAGCGTCACCTGGGGCGAGTTCGCCGACCGGGTATTCCGCATCGCCCGACACTTGACGGCAGAGGGTTTCCGGCCGGGCGACCGAATCTGCACGCTGTCGGAGAACCGAGCGGACACGTTCATGGTGGAGATGGCCGTCATGTCCATGGGCGGCGTCACCGTGCCCATCTTTGCCGGCTATCCCCGGCCGCAGGTGGAGTTCGTGCTGGGTCATTCCAAACCGCGATATGTGTTCGCCTCCGGGTTGCACCAGCTCGAGAAGATCGATCGTCAGCGGCATCCGCGGATCGAGCGTTATTACAGCATGGACTTCGACGATAGCTGCGAATCGTGGGGAGCGCTGGATGCCGCCCTGCTGGCCGCCGATGACGGACCAGTTGGCGATGCCCTCGATGGCCAGCTCGAATCGGTCCGCCCGGATGATCTGTGCATGGTTATGTACACCTCGGGAACCACCGGTTCGCCAAAAGGCGTTAAGCTCTGTCACGGAAACCTGATCTCTCAACAGAAAGCGCTCTCGCTACTGTGGGACGTGGGCGAGGAGGATGTCCTACTCAACTATCTGCCGTGGCATCACAGTTTCGGCGGGCTCTTCGAGCGATTCCTGGCCATCTACAGTGGATGTGAGCTTTGCCTGGACGATTCGCGCGGCCGGAACATCGACCGGTTGATCGCTAACTGGAAAGCGTTCAACCCGACGCTCTTTTTCAGTGTACCGCGCGTGCATGATGCCGTTCTGGCCCGCTGCCGCGAGGATTCCGCAATCGGCGATATCATCTTCAACGGCCGACTTCGCTTTGTATTCACCGCTGGTGCTCCTCTGCCCGCCCACGTGGAGACGGTCTACCGCGAACATGACATTCCCGTGCTCGAAGGGTGGGGGCTGACCGAGACGTCGCCGTGCGTCACCATCACCACCAAAGATACCGCGTGGCGCAGTGGGTATGTGGGCTTCCCCATCCCCGGCGTGACGATACGCATCGACATCAATCAGGAGATTCTGGTTAAGGGGCCCAACGTGATGGCCGGCTACCTCGACGACGAGGAGACCACCTCGCACGTCATCAGCGAGGACGGATGGTTTCGCTCGGGCGATCTCGGGGAGTTTACCAAGGAAGGCCTGCGGATCGTCGGGCGTAAGGATCGGACGTTCAAGCTGACCAACGGCGAGAAGGTCCACCCATTGCGAATCGAGAATTTGCTGGTCAACGAGTCACCCTATATCAGTTTGGCCCTGGTTCTTGGAAGCGGTGAGAACTTCGTTGGCGCTTTGATCTATCCGAGTTTCAGCCGCCTGCAGGAATGGGCCGCTGAACGCGCGATCTCCCGGGACGATCTCCTCGATCGACCCGAGGTGGCCGAACTGTTCGCCCGAGAGATCGAACGAGTCAACTCGCTTATCGAGGTCAAGTACCACCGCGTGCGTCGGGCGGTGTTGGCTGATCGTGCGCCAACGCTGGAGCGCGGCGAAATCACGCCCTCCGGCAAGGTGGTTCGCAAGGCGGTGGTGGAACACTACGCCCGCAAGATCGACGGTATGTTTGCGTCGACGCCGGCGTCAGGTGTGATCGAACTGGCCAAGACACCAACTTCGAGGAATCTCGCTCATGCCCGATAACAGATATCCGGATGTAGTGATCGTGGCGGGAGCGCGAACTCCGATCGGCGTCAAGTGCGGTACATTGAGCAATTTCTCGGCCGAGGATCTCGGCGTGTTGGCTGCCGAAGAGACCATCCGGCGCAGCGGTGTGGGCCGCGAATCCATCGACGCCGTCGTCGGAGCGAACGTGTACCAGATGACCGCCCCGGGGATGCAGGACATCTATTTCCCGCGAAACGTCGGACTGCGCTGCCATCTGAACACAGAAACGCCGGGCCTGATGGTCCAGCGCATCTGTGGATCGGGACTTCAGATGGTGATCAACGGCTTTCAACAGATCGCCCTGCCGCAAGCGGTGGACGACGCCCGCGTCGTTCTGTGCGTTGGGGCTGAAACCATGTCGCGAGCCCCGCAGATTGTTCGGTCCCCGCGGACCGACGCCGACTTCTGGAAATTCCACGAGGGCGGTACGGTCGAAGACAGCATGCTAACCTCGCTGAATCACGATCTGGCTGAGACAAACATGATGCTCACCGCTGATGAATACGGCCATCGCACCGGCGTCACTCGTGGTGAATGCGATGAGTTTGCCGAACTCTCTCACCGTCGAGCGCGGGCGGCCAATCGGGTCAGCTATTTCAACGGCGGTGATGCTCTCAAGGGGATGTTCGCCCTCGATGCCGTGGATCGGACGTCGCGCCCGGTGCATATGGCCCGCGACGAATGCGTACGCAAGACGTCGCTCGACGTGCTCGCTGCTCTGCGCGGCTTCACACCGCACAAGCTGGTATCGCCGGGTAACGCCAGCGAGATCAGCGATGGGGCTGCGGCGCTGTTGATCGCCGATCGAAAACGGGCCGACGAACTCGGACTGCCCGGGCGATACGCGATCGTCGGCTACGGTGTGGCTGGCGTCGATCCGCGAGTGATGGGTCGCGGCCCGGTGCCGTCAATTCAGCAAGCGATCGCCCGAGCGGGCATAGAACAGAGTGACGTCGGTCTGTGGGAAATCAACGAAGCCTTCGCCGCACAGTATCTCGGCGTGGAGAAGGAACTGAAGCTGGATCGTGAAATCACCAACGTCAACGGCGGTGCGATCGCCATCGGCCATCCCTTGGCGGCCACGGGTGGGCGACTGTTGGTGGATCTGATGCACGAGATGGAGCGTCGCGGGGTGCGTTATGGCTGTGCGTCGGCCTGCATCGGCGGCGGGCATGGTGTCGCGGTGCT
>JADFPW010000447.1 GCA_022562105.1 Planctomycetota bacterium | reverse complement strand
GGCCTGGGCTTTCTCGAAGAACTGGGCAGCATAGAGGTTGCCCATCGCATAGGTCGGGAAGTAACCAAACGTGCCGATCGCCCAGTGGACGTCCTGCAGGCATCCTCGGGCGTCATCCGGCGGCACGATCCCGATCATGTCGCGCATCTTCTCATTCCACGCCGTCGGAACGTCCTTCACCTGCAACCGACCCGAGAGCATTTCCCGCTCGAGCTCGAAGCGCAGCACAATATGCAGGTTGTACGTGACCTCGTCGGCCTCGACGCGAATCAACGACGGGCTGACCGTGTTCACCGCCCGATAGAAATCGTCCAACGCAACCGAGCCGAGAACGTCGGGGAATGTCTTCTGCACGTGACTATAGTAGAAATCCCAAAATGCCCGACTTCGTCCGACCATGTTCTCCCACATACGCGATTGGGACTCGTGGATTCCCAGCGAGACGGCGCTGCCCATGGGGGTGAACATGTGCTCCTTCAACAATCCCTGTTCATATAGGCCGTGACCCACCTCGTGCATGGTGCCGAACATGCCGGCCGGCAGGAAGTTCTCCTCGTATCGAGAAGTCAGGCGAACGTCGCTCGACGGGACGATCGTGGCGCAGAACGGGTGGACCGAAACGTCCGTCCTGCCCTGGTTGAAGTCGAAATTCAACAGCTCGGCGACCGCTCGGCTTAGCGTTTGCTGAGCCGCTCGGGAGTAGTGTCGCGTCAGGATCGCACTGTCGGGCGGGTTCGGTGCCTCGGCGATGGCTTTGACCAGCGGAACCGTCGCCTCACGCAACGACTTGAACAGCGCTTCGACATCCGCCGACTTGGCCCCGGGCTCGAACGCATCCATCAGGGCGTCGTAGGCTTCGGTCTCGTAGCCGATGTGCTCAGCCTCCTGACGTTTCAGATCCAGCAACTGGGTCAACCAGGGAGCGAACTTGGCGAAGTCCGACTCCGCCCGAGCGGTCTGCCAGGCGTTCTGCGCCAACGCCGTCGTATGAGCGATCTTCTTGACCAGTTCGGTCGGAATTCGGCTGGCCCGGTCGAATGTGCGGGCCATCTCCCGGATGTTCGTCGTAGCGGCGAAGTCGCCATTGTTGCTCTTCGCCTCACTCAGCAGTTGACTCACTTCATCGCTGGTCTTCCATTCGTGAGCCAAGCCTGCGATCAACGACAACTGTTCCGCTCGCCCCTCGACCCCGCCGGGCGGCATATTGACCTGTTGATCCCAATCCAGCAGGGCCTCGATCGCATCCAATCGCCCCAGATCCTTCATTCGCTCCAGCAGCTTGCTGTACGCATCGCTCATGAGGGTCTCACTTCGCAGCCGTGTCGCCGGGGTCTACGGTTCAAGTGTGATCGGCAGCGCCTTCGAGTCAATGACCGACTCACCGAACACGCCCGCCTTGAGCGTTAGAACCCACGTCCCACTGGTTCCGAAATCCGTGCGGATCCGCCTGGTGATGCCACGCGTCGCCCCGGCGGGGAGGGTCATCGTCCAGGGTCCAAGAAGCGAATCGTTGATCACGGTACCATCCGGAAGGCTAATATCCATCCACAGGTCGAACGTTTGGCTCACACCTGTGGTGTTCTGAATCAGGAAAGTGGCAATGATCGGCTCGCCGGCGGGGAGCAGTGTGGCCTCAGCGGTCAGGTCCACCTCGATCGTCGTCGGCGTCATGGCGGCTAAGACCGCTTCAAACGCATCAACCCGGCCCCAGCCGAAATCGTTGTCCATGCCCGGCGGCCCAAGGTCCACCGCGGTGTCCGCGAAGATCTCTATGATGTCGTCACGGGTGAGCAGCGGGTTGGCTTGCAGCATCAGGGCGATCACTCCGGCGATGTGCGGCGTCGCCATCGACGTGCCGCTCCAGGTGTTCCCGCTGTACCCGTTGCACATTACCGTTGAGTTCACGTCCTCCCCCGGCGCGGCGATGTCCGGTTTGGTCAGGCCGCCGTCGGACCACTCCCAATCACCGTAGGGTCCGTCGGTGTTCTCACCAAGCCAGGAGATCCCCCACTCCGTCGGTCCCAGCGAGGAGAACGACGCGAGCGTGTCATTGTTTGTCGTCGCCCCGACGGCAATCACCGAGGGGACGTCCGGCGGCGTGCCGATGCTCTCCGGCACCGCCAACCAGCTTTCGTTGCCGGCGGCAAACACGAGAATCAATCCCGCGTAGACCGCGTTGTCCGACGCCTCGCGCCAGTCGGCTCGGTTCTTGTCGTGGATTCCGGTGATCCAACGGATGCTGGCTGTGGCCAGGTGAGCACCGTTGTCCAGCGAATACTGGTACGCTTCCCAGACCTCAGTGCCGTCGCCGAAGCCGAAGTTCAATACCTTGTTGATCATGACCTTCGCACCGGGGGCGACGCCGGTTTGCGTGCCCAGCGTTCCATCGCCGACGACCGAGCCCATCGTGTGCGTACCGTGCCCGTTGTCGTCGTCCGGATCGTTATCCCCGGAGCCGAAATCCCACCCCTTGTCGTCGTCGATGAAGCCGTTGCCGTCATCGTCTTGTCCGTTCCCCGGAATCTCGCCCAAGTTGACCCACGTGTTGGCCGCCAGATCCGGGTGGGTGTAGCACGCCCCGGTGTCGTAGTGAGCCACCACCACGCCTTCCCCGGTGATGCCCATGGCCCAGACTTCC
>JADFPW010000446.1 GCA_022562105.1 Planctomycetota bacterium | reverse complement strand
AGGCCGCCCTCGAATAGGGCCATCATGGGCACGGCGAGCAGGATCTGGCTGATCACGTCAGGCGGGGTCAGGAACATGGCGGCAACGACGATGGCGAAGATTACGTAGCGTCGGGCCCCGGCCATGGTTTCGGCTGGGACCATACCGGTGATGGCCAGGAACACGACGACAATGGGCACCTCGAATGCGATACCGAAGGCCAACATCAACGACAGCACGAAGGACATGTAGTCCTTGATGGCGAAGTTGCTGCTGACCACGGACCGGTCATCGGCGTCCTCCAGTGGCACCGCCCAACGCTGTTTGTCGCCCTGGATCATGAGCTGGTGCTTGGGGCGGTTGACCCACATCGAGTTGGGCGGTGGGTCGGCTGGGTCGGCCTGCAGGATGGGGATAGGGGGAAGATCCGGAGTGGTGGCATCATCGTCGATTTCGGCCGGTGGGTCTATACCCAAAAGCATTCGCTGCAAACCGCTCGGCGGCTCGTTGGAGACGGTGAACCCTCGGTTGAACCCGACAAAAAAGTTCAACACGATAGGCAGCACGATGAAGTACATGAACAACACGCCGGTGGCGAAGAGCCCGACAGAAATGGGGGCGAATCGCTTGACCCATCGTCGCTCGTGTCCGTAGAGCCCCGCCCCGACGAACGACCACATCTGATAGAGCACCCAGGGCATGACCAGGATGGCCCCGCTGATCAGCCCGATCTTGAGCCAATTGAGGAACAGATCGGGCGGGGCCAAGGCGATCATTTTGAGCTCGTCGCCGTGTTTTTGTAGCACCACGTCTAGCGGTCGAAGCAGGATGGCTTGGATGTGTTTGCTGAACGCCAAGGCTACGCCGGCCCCGACGGCAATGCCCGCCAGTGACAGGATCAAGCGTCGGCGAAGCTCTTCGAGGTGGTCCCCGAATGACATTCGCGACATGGAGTCCTCCTGAGCCGTTGGATCCGCTTGCGAGGGGGACGAGGGGGTGTCCGCAGCCATCGGAGGGAGTCTAGAAACGGTTCGTGGGGCGGTCAAACAGGGTCACGGGTTGATGGCCCCGTCGGTTCCCCGGGTGATTATCGGGCCCGGCTCCCGGATCGGGCGTGGCGGTGGCGTCGGCAGCGATAACACCGGCATTTTGCGCTGGTGCGGGTTCCCGTCGGGCTCATTCAGACGGCATGATTGGGGCACGATATCGTAAGTAGGCGAGGGCGCGGATGCGCCCCAGCGGTGTCAGGAGCCGCACGCCTATAGTCGGCGACCCGGCAATCGAGACCAGCGGCTGAGGAATCCCATGATGAAGACCGACGAGTTCCAGCAGCTAACGTGCGAGAATGTGACACGCGTATTGGTCGCCCGAGGCGGCAGCTGCCCGGAAGACGATCCCAGCGATCGGCGGAAGGTGCCTCGCTGGCCCTTCCCGGGTCCGGTCGAGTTGTGGGTTCCCCTATCGGGTCGCCCCAGCGATGAGACCGAGCACGTGCTGGGGACCACCCTGGATCTGAGCACCTCCGGGGTCGGCTTGCACTGTGACTGTGAGCTGCCTGTCGGTCTCACCTTGGCAATTGCCATTCACGAGCCGGAAGTCACCCTGCACGGCGACGCCACCGTCCGCTACTGCGCCCCGTGTCCCGACGGGTTCAAGGTCGGCCTGGAGTTTGTCCGTTAGTGTTGACTGATCGTTGACCCGCCGGGATGCAGCTCCTAGAATCGGCGCGATACAAGATTGACCCCTCAAACGAAGGAGTAGGCGTTCATGGCTGGTCCCGACACATTGGAATTCACCGACGATGGTTTCGAGGAGCAAGTCCTCCAGTCCGACACACCGGTACTCGTCGACTTCTGGGCGGAGTGGTGCCAGCCGTGCAAGGCACTGGGGCCTATCGTCGACGAGTTGGCCACCGAGTACAAAGACCGAGTCAAGATCGGGAAGCTGGACATCGACAGCAACCAGAAGTCAGCCGTCCAGTATGGGGTAAGCGCCATTCCGACGCTCATCCTGTTCAAGAATGGGCAGGTCCACGGCAATCCCATCACCGGCCTGCGCAGCAAGAAGGATCTAGCCAGCGAGATCGAATCCGCCCTGGCTTAGCCGGGGCACAACCGATTGGTCCGACTCACCCCGACCAGACCGCGTCCCAAACCCGGTCTGCCGTGCCCGGCAGAAGCGTTCGGCAACCCCGCCAGGAGGCGGGTTGCCACGCCCTCGCCGCGACCAACCCAAGGAAAATATAAAATTACACTTGACAACACATCATGTAGCCTACCATATATAGCGCAGTGCTATATATGGTAGAGTGTTACGCATCCAGGCACCTACGGCGTGGCAAACGGGGGTCGCGCGTGCTGGTTTGCGTCGCTTGGGGCTCTTGGGGGCGCTAGAATGAGGTTCGCGCCAACCACGGATGGCGGCTAGGGCGTGGAGGGGAAAACTACGCTTGACTTTGTGCCCCCTGAGATAGCGATGCGAGGATGGTGGCCCATTTCGGGGCTTGTTTCCGGCAAGACGTACGCCGAAAAGGAACTAGCCCGCATATTTCATGAGGCGACGTGAGCGTTGCCAGTCGGTGTAGTGTGCGACGATCTTCGGGTTGGCAGCGCCATCCACCGTGGTCGGCGCAGAAAGCCCCCTTTCCCCCACGGCGATTTCG
>JADFPW010000445.1 GCA_022562105.1 Planctomycetota bacterium | reverse complement strand
TGAGCATGACCCGTTGCTGGTGGATGCCCTCCGCCAGAATGTCCCAGATCTCCTGATCGCGCCGCTCGAGCATCTTCTTGGCGCTCTTGATGGTGTCGGCCAGGCCACGTTCTTTGAGTTTGCGAATGATGAACGGCTGATACAGCTCCAGGGCGATTTTCTTGGGCAGGCCGCATTGGTGGAGTTTCAGATCCGGCCCGACCACGATCACACTACGGGCGCTGTAGTCGACGCGCTTTCCGAGCAGGTTTTCACGGAATCGGCCCTGCTTGCCCTTGATCATGTCGGTCAGGGACTTGAGCGGGCGATTGGACGAGCCGAGCACGGGTCGCCGGCATCGACCGTTGTCGAACAACGCGTCCACCGCCTGCTGGAGCATGCGTTTTTCGTTCTGGATGATCACTTCCGGGGCATTGAGATCGACCAGCTTCTTGAGCCGATTGTTGCGGTTGATGATCCGCCGGTAGAGATCGTTCAGATCGCTGGTGGCGAAGTTGCCGCTCTCCAGCAGCACCAACGGTCGCAGATCGGGCGGAATCACCGGGATGACATCGAGAATCATCCACGTCGCCTCGTTCCCGGATCCGCGCAGTGCTTCCACGATCTTGAGACGCTTGGTCAGATCCTTGATCTTTTGCTTGCTGCCGGTCTTGGTCATCTCATCGCGGAGTTCGATGACCAACAGATCGAGGTCCAGCATCTCAAGCAACTCCTTGACCGCTTCGGCTCCCATCGCAGCTCGGAAGCTCGGGCCGTACTGCTCGCGATTCAGGCGAAACTCCTCTTCCGTCAGCAGTTGCCTGTGCTTTAGCGGCGTGTCACCCGGATCGATCACCACGTAGTCCTGGAAGTAGACCACCTTCTCCAGGCTGGTGGTCTTCATGTCCAAGAGGTTGCCCAGTCGCGAGGGGGTCGCCTTGAAGAACCAAATATGCACCACCGGGGCGGCCAGGTTGATATGCCCCATCCGCTTGCGCCGCACACGCGAGTGGGTCACCTTGACCCCACATCGGTCGCAGATGATCCCCTTGTGCTTGGTGCCCTTGTATTTGCCGCAGGTGCATTCCCAATCGCGCTCCGGACCGAAGATCCGTTCGCAAAACAAACCGTCCTTCTCGGCGCGATAGGTCCGATAGTTGATGGTCTCCGGCTTCTTGACCTCCCCGAACGACCATGCCCGAATGTCGTTCGGCGACGCCAGGGAGATACTCACCGTGCCGTAATCGTTGACCCGATCGTAGATGCTCTCAGCCATCTATTGCTATCCTTTTACGGTTCTCGAAGAACAAGCCTCGCCGCCGTATGCGTAGTCGCTATCGACCGCCGCACGACCGATGTCCACCGGTCGTACCGCCGTCGTCCCGGATCGTATTCCAGGGTCGCCGACCCATCGGTCGACAATCCCTCTTCCTGGGAACGCCTGCGCCCGCCACTCGAATCAGACGCCCGAAACCTCCGCCGTCGCCTTGACCGGCTCGCCGATGTCCATCTGCAACGGCACCACACCGGGCGCTCGTCGGAATCCGAGTTCCTCACAGAAGTCCACTTCCGTCCCGTAGGCTAAGACGTCAACCCGCTCGACCCCGGCCGCCTTAAGGGCCTCGATGACTCGCAGGGCCATCTGTTTGGCCACGCCATGCTCGTCGTGTTCGATTCGGCCGTCTTTCTTGGTGACGCACGCCGGACCCTGCCAGCCGGGGTCGAGCTTGCACTCCACCAGCAGGCCTCGAACTCCGTCGGTCACTCCACGGGCAATGCCCACCAGTTGTCCGTCCTTCCGGGCGGTGACGAAGCAAAACGTATTCTTCATCATCCGCCCGAGCTTTTCGGCCGAGTGCGTTGTCTCGTACCCCTGACGGGCGTAGAAACTCCGCAGTTCGTCGGGGTCAATCCGGCTCGGAGCCTCCATCTGGAACTCTGAAGACATCATTCTCTCGCTCGCAAAAGGTTGGTCATGGGTCATCGGCGCAGAAGTCGGGCAACGTCGGCGTCCAGACGGCGCTTCTCCAACTGGATGTTCATGCCCAACCCACGGATCTCGTTGCACAACACATCGAACGAGACCGGGGTGCCCGCCTCCAGCGTGTTTTGACCCTTGACCATCGATTCGTAGATCTTGGTCCGACCCTCGACGTCGTCGCTCTTGACCGTCAGCAGCTCCTGCAACACGAAGGCTGCCCCATACGCTTCCAGCCCCCACACTTCCATTTCGCCGAACCGCTGACCACCGGTGCGGGCTTTGCCGCCCAGCGGTTGCTGGGTGATCAGGCTGTAGGGGCCGGTGGCCCGGGCGTGAATCTTGTCATCCACCAGGTGGTGGAGCTTCATCATGTAGATGAAGCCCACGGTCACCGTCTGGTCGAAGGGCTCCCCGGTTCGGCCGTCGTAGAGTTCGACCTTGCCCCCCCTCGGCATGATGGCCAGCAACTCGTTCGTTCTACCGGCCGACCGTAGCGAGTCCAGATCCTTGCGCCGCCTGGCCACGTGGGCGTTGGCCTCCTCGATGGCGGAGTGAATCGCGTCCTCCGACGCCCCGTCGAAGACAGGAGTGATCGCCTGGAAGTCCAGCACCTTGGCCGCCCAGCCGAGGTGGGTCTCCAGGATCTGACCGGCCTTCATACGAGATGGAACGCCGAGCGGGTTCA
>JADFPW010000102.1 GCA_022562105.1 Planctomycetota bacterium | reverse complement strand
TTCGTAGGATCGTCGGAAAACCGGGGCAGGGCAAAACCCAGATCAGCGTTCAGATTGCCGTCAACGCCGCGCTGGCTGGAACACCGGTCGGAATCATCAGCCTTGAAATGGATCGCCACGAGGTCGCACAGCTAGTGCTCGCGCAGCTATCCCGTATTCCTCGGAGCTTCATCGCGTCGGCTCGGTTGACTCACGCCGACGCGGCAACGTGTCTCGGCGTTCGCACCAAACACTCGGCGATTCCTCTGACCATCCTGGACGACGCCGCATGGCCGGGAGGCCTTGACCGGGAACGGCTGGCAGACCTCGTGCTCGAAGGCGTGCAACAGTTCGGGTGGGAGCTGGTGGTGCTGGACTACATGGGCCTGCTCGCTCCGGGTGAGCGGGATCGAAGCGACTTCCACACAGACCTACTCAATTCCACGGCTCTGCGTCGCATCGCCCGGCACAATGATATTGCACTGCTGGTGGTCGCTGCTCTGAGGAAATCCGCGAACTACCAGGACGCCAAGAAGAAACCGGTTACATTGGATGATGTATCCGGCGCTGGCCGACTGTGTTATGACGCCGTGAGCGTCTGGCTGGTCGATGCGGAGTACACACAAGACGTACCGCCGACCGGAATCGTCCACCTTGTACCTCTCAAGTCACGGTACACGGGCGCAGCGACCAACGGAACGGAAGTGCAACTCCGATGGTATCCCGGTCTCGGAATTGTTGAAAATCTAGTTGCCGAGGAATTATCCCATGATACTGAGGAGGCCCCCTTCTAATGGCTCTATCACTATGGCCCCACCAATGCGCCGCACTCGACGCCATCCAAACCGCCATCAGCGGAGGCCGAATGTCCGCTCTCATCAGTATGCCGACCGGCACGGGCAAAACGCGGATGTTCTGTGTTCTCGCAAAGGATCTTGGCTGGCCGACCATCATACTCGTTCATCGAGATGAGCTAATCCGCCAGACCGTTTCCACACTCGGAGACGTATGGCCGGGCGCAGTCGTCGGAGTTGTCCGCGCAGAACAAAATGAATGGGAACGCACAACGGAAGGCGTCACCCCCGACGTAGTTATCGCGTCGGTCCAGAGTTTACACGAGCGCCGGTTGCATCAGATACCGCCAGGCACATTCGCTTTGGTCATCGTCGATGAGTGTCACCACGCGCCAGCCCGAACATGGACGGCCGCCATTGAACACTTGGCTGCACGGTTCACGCTGGGCGTCAGCGCGACGCCGTCGCGGTGCGATGGGAAAGGACTTGCAGAACTGTTCGGCGAGCGGCCGTTGTACAGCTACGGACTTCGCCAAGCCATCGAGGACAATCGCCTTGTCCGAATCACGCAATTCGCCATCGACACGACGGTTGACCTGGACGGAGTCAGCTACCGAGCAGGCGACTTTGCGACGGGCGAATTGTCCAGCATGGTCAACACCGAAGCGCGCAACCGCGTCATCATCGAAGCATACGAGAAACATGCCGCTGACCGACGAGCCTTGGCGTTCTGCGTTGACCGTGCCCATGCCCGCGACTTGGCCGAGGCGTTCTGTAAGTCCAACATCGATGCCGATGTAGTCACCGGCGACATGCCACTTGACAAGCGACGTGCCACGCTGGAGCGGTTCGCTGCGGGAGACATTCGTGTACTCACCAACTGCATGGTGCTGACCGAAGGATTTGACGACAGGGGCATCGACTGCATTTTGATGACGCGCCCAACATGCTCGACGCCGCTCTACATGCAAACCATCGGGCGCGGTCTGAGACTTGCACCAGACAAGACCAACTGCCTGATACTCGATTTCGTTGACGCTTCACGGCAGCACAAATTAATCACTGTTCTGGATTTACTGGGCGCCCCGAAGCTCAGCAACGCCAACGGGCAAGACGTTATCCGCGTGGCCGACGCTGACCGTGCCGAGGCGGAACGCCAACTGCTGATCGCGTCCACGCGCCCACTGAAATGGCGACTCACGCACGTCTGCCCGTGGCCGGACTTACCGAACCTGAACGGCTACACCAAGGAGAAACCATGGCACGATGCCCCAGCATCGCCCAAGCAGGTGAAGTACCTACATAGCGTTGGTGTCGAAAGTGCGCGGGCACTCACCAAGGGTGAATCATCGTATCTAATCAGCCGGGTCATGGAGTATGAAGCTGCGTTCCCCACGCCGGCGACATCGAAGCAGCGATACTGCCTGGAACGCGCCGGCCTGTGGCGGGCGGATCTGACCAAACGAACGGCAAGCGAACTGATCGGGAAACTCAAGAGCGGCGCCCTTGTGGGGGCCGCGTGAATGCGAGCGTGGCGCAATGACCACAATGACCTTGAAAGCGAATGGAGTAAGAACGACATGACCGAAGAAGAAATGTTTGACGCATTGGACAACGAGCCCGAACGAGCCCCGGTCTGGAAGCCCGAGCCCGGCGACCGAATCGTGGGCACCATTCGAGCGTTCGGAAAGAAAACCAGCCAGTACGGCACCCATCCGACCGTGCTCCGCGAGGAGTTCCAATCGCAGGATCCACAGGTCGGCGACCTTGTGGGTATTAGGTATCTCGGACAACCCGAGGGACAGAAGTATCACGACTATATCGTGAAAGTGGATCATAATAATGCAGAGGCACCATCCGAGCCGGTAGCCCCTAACGCCCCGTTCTGAGTACGGCTTTGAGCATGATGTTTACGACAACGGTCGCGTCAAGCGACGCCAGGAGATCCCGATGAACAACAACGGAGCTTCCGCATCGACACCCCCAGCGCAGAAACCAGCTCACATGCAGGCAAGTGATTTCGCGCTCGCCTACGTCAGTGCCGAAATGCGAGGAAGCACTTACAACTGCGGTGTATGTGAAAAAGCGTTTACGATTGACAGAGACGGGGCCTTCTGGATTTTCCGAATCGAGAGATGGCTGCCGATCTGCCTTCGGTGTCACGATCAATACGCTCGAACCTTGTGCGACATGGTCTGGGTCTCAGATTACGCCGCTCATATCTTTACTCGACTTCAATCAATGAAACTGGAACCGCTGAAAGCACAGGCTTCGGATGAACAGCAAAACCCCAACAGCTAAACCCGACATCGACCCCACCACGCCGTTACTTCTGACGGCCGAAGCCGCCGCCCAAGCGCTCAGCGTCCCGGAGGCGACGGTTCGCAACCTGCACCGGACGGGCCAACTTCGGGGCATCATCATCGGGAAGCACTTGCGTTTCTCGCCTGTCGCACTCCGTTCGTTCGTCGAACATCTCGATGAGGAAGCCGAGTCAACCGACGCCGCCTGGACACGCGCGGCGGCAACGGGTAGTTGAGGGGCAACGAGGAGGAACATTTCGATGAACGAGTCACGGGTGTGGGTTGCAAAGCGGAACTGCAAAGGAAAGACCAGCTATCACCTAAGATGGATCTGCCCCATTGAACGCAAGTGGAAGTCTCGACGGGTGGGGACGGATCGGAAACGTGCCCAACGAGAAGCCGCGCGGCTGGAGGAACAGTTGAGCGAGGGCACCTACCAAAGCATGCGGCGAACCACGTGGCAAGAGTTCGTTGATGAGCATGTGCGTCGCCTATCAGGCAAGCGGAACGCGACCGAAGCCATGCGCACGCTGACCGAGTTCGGCAAGCTATGTGGTAACCCGGAGCCACGACGTATCACCTACGAGCTGATCGAAAGCTATGTCGAGGCCATCGCGGCCGACACCAGAACCACGGACGGCAAGATCAAGAAGGGCAACGCGCCGGCCACCATCAACAAGAAGTGTCGATATCTTCGTGGGGCGTTGAACGCAGCGGTCCGACGCGGGTATATCGCCCTCGTGCCGATGACCCGCTGGTCATGGGAGCCTGAGGAGGAGAAGGCACCACGCATTGCGACCGAAGCCGATGAAGCCGCCTTGTTGAAGGTGGCGGAGAGCATGTCCGGCTACCCGATGAAAGCGTTCATCTACATCGCGCTGCGAACCGGTGGACGACGTAGCGAGCTTCTTGACCTGACGTGGGACTGCGTCGAGCTGGACGGACCGGAGCCGCAGATCCGTTTCACGCACACCAAGGGGCGACGTGACCGCATTGTGCCCCTGTCCCCCGACGTGGTGGCGGAGTTTCGCGGCCTGCACACGCATCCGCCGTTTGCGGGCGTGCGCCCCAACCTGGACCGCGTATGGACGAAGATCGTGGCCGAGGCAGGGGTCAAGCCCATCACCTTGCATGACCTTCGGAGAACTTACTGCACACGGTTGATCCGGGTCGGGGTGCCCATGCCCACCGTTCAACGGCTGGCCGGCCACCGGAGCATTCAGACGACGTTGAAGTACTACAACTGGGTGAGCAACGATGATCTACGAGACGGAATCGCCAAGTTGCACGCGGCGTCGGCGGGGTGAATCCTGCTACCATCCTGCTACCGAGTAACACAAGACGGCAAAAAACCGCGTTCCCAACAGGCGGCGGTGGGATTCGAACCCACGGTGACGGATTTGCAATCCGCTCCCTTAGTCCACTTGGGTACGCCGCCCTGCGACCCGCCGCGGCGGGTCATCCACCCCCATCGGCGGCTTGGGCCACCGATCAAACCCAATCGGTGGCTGGCCGATCCAGCCGGGTCGAGGGATGATTCTAGACGGGACCTGCCGGCAAATCCACCACCCACCGCCAACGTCCGGCATCGACCGGTACGACAGGTCCAGCGACGAGCCCTCGCAGCTACACGCCGGAGGCCCACTCCAGCGGTGCTTGCCGGCCCAAACTCGCCGGTGTGTTGAGACCGGGGGCCAAAGCCGGTATCATCGGGAGTGCAACCTCTTGCACCGGGCCGTTCGCCCCGGCGCGAGAGCGGCCGAAGCGACCGGCGGGCCCAGGGGAGGATATCGTGATGCTCACGGCTTGCGCCCAATCGTCACCCGTTTCAGGATGGCCGGGCTTGATGCGCACCCTGCTGGTCATGGTGCTTTCGGGCGGGCTGGCTGCGTCGTCCTTCGCGCAAACGCGATCCGAGCGTTCCGATGGGTCGTCGATCCGCTCCCGTGTTCGCGACGGCTCAGACGTTTTGAGCGCCGCCCGCGCCAGAGTTCAGGCCCGATCACCGATCGCAGCACGAACCCCGTTGCATACCCTCGGCGGCGGTAACTCGCTTCAGAGCAGCATCGCCCGACGCGATGGGTATAGCTACGTAATGGGTCGCGGTACGCACACCGAAGCGCACACCTATTTCGGCTTCCGGCCTGTCGGTAGCCTGGCGGATGGCTTTCATGACGCTGCACGTACCTACAGCACGTTTGGGGCAACGTCGCTGTATTTCATCGCTCCGGCGGACCTTGATCGTGAGGTGGAACGGCGTTTGCTGGAGCGTCCGGTCGCCGAACCCGTCGATGTGAACTCGATCGCAGCACCCGCCGTCTCATACGAAGCCCAGGCGGATGCGGCCGCGTCCGACGGAGACTACGAGAGCGCCCGGCGTCTTTACGTGCGCGCAATGCTTGGCCGCCCATCCGATGCAGATCTCCAGCTCTCGTATGCACTGGCCCACTTGGGTCTGGGGGAATACACCGTCGCCGCGTTGGCCGTGCGCCGCAGTCTGGCCATGGCGCCGGACTTGATGGATGAGCCACCAGACTTGCGAACGAGCGATCCGACACGGGCCCCGCTGGCCGCACAGATCGGGCGACTCGAAGAGTACCTCGCAGGATCGATGGGTGATGCGGACGCGTGGTTTCTGCTCGGCTACCTGCGCCACGCGGGTCGCAATCATGTTGCATCCGTCGAAGCCCTGCAACGGGCGGTCTCTCTCAACGCACACGATGTTGTGGCCGCGTTGCTCCACGACGCCGCCATGCGCGCTTACCTACAAGCCGTGGACGAAGCACAACACCGATAGATCAGGCATGACTGGACCTTGCTGCTAGAATCGCTCTCCATGAAGGTTCGCAGCCGCCGTTGGCCGGCGATGCTGGTATTGCTGGGGATGGTATGCCTGGGTTGCCGTCGGCAAGAGACGCCGGCGCCGCGGAGCGACGCCGCTACCGAGCCGACGGACCCGGCGCAAGACGACCTGTTCGAATCGACAGCGACCAGGGCGCCCGCCTCGGGATACGTAGGCGAGGAGGCGTGCGCTTCCTGCCACGCGAGCGTCGCCCGCACCTACCGCGAATTGGGGATGGCCAAGGCGTTCTACAGGCCGTCCGAAGACAACATCATTGAGGACTTCGAGAACAATCACTTCTACCACCCGGAATCCGACCAACACTACGAGATGACCCACCGCGACAACCGGTTCTACGTCACGCGGTATCAGCAGGATGACGACGGCACACGCTATAACGAACTCGAACAGGAGATCACCTACGTCCTCGGATCGGGGCACCATTCCCGGGGCTACGTTTACATGAACGACGCCGGCGAGATGTTTCAGATGCCCATCGCGTGGTACACACAGGAACACCGATGGGGCATGGCCCCGGGGTATGACAACCCGTTGCATGAGAACTTCTCGCGCCCGGTGACTCGGAGCTGCATGTTCTGCCATAACGCCTACCCCGACGTCGCCGAGGGAAGTGATCAGGCGGGTCAGCCACACCGTTTCCCGGCCGAACTGCCCGAGGGGATCGGGTGTGAACGTTGTCACGGCCCGGGAGCTCAGCACGTTCGCGTGGCGTCGGACGAGTCATCGAGTCTGGGCCAAGTGCGATCGACGATTATCAATCCGGGGAACATGGATCCACAGCAGCAAAATGACACGTGCATGCAATGTCACTTGCAGCCGTCGAGCAAGCTAACCAGTTTCGCTCGCCGGTTCGGCCGGGGGGACTATTCCTACGTTCCCGGCCAGCCGCTGGATGAGTATCTCGTCCACTTCGACTTCGAGACGGATTCGGGTGACGCCGACGTCTTCGAGATTGACTCGTCGGCCTATCGACTGATGCAAAGTACGTGTTATGCGAGTAGCGCCGGGGCGATGACCTGCCTGACCTGCCACGATCCGCATCGGCGAATCCCGAAGCACGAAAAATCGGCGTACTATCGTGATCGCTGCTTCACCTGCCATACGATCGACTCGTGCGCTATGGAAGGTATGACGGCCGGCGAACATGAGACGCCCACCGATGACTGTGTGGCTTGTCACATGCCCAAGCGGCGCACGGACGATGTGGTACACGTGGTGATGACCGATCACAAGATTCAGCGGCTACGACCTGAAGGCGACCTGTTGGGTCCGTTGTCCGAAACCCTGCCCCCGCAGATCGTCCAGACGCGATTCCTGCTGCCCGAGCGATCCCCAACTGGCCCGGAGGCAGCGGTCTACCTCGCCCTGCCGGAGCTCAAGGACGGAGCAGCCGGTGCGCTCGATCGATTCGCAGCGGCACGGGATGCATCTGTTTCAACGGCGATCGAGCCGCTGATCGAATTGGGCGCAGCCGAGCTGACCCAGGGACGGTTCGCCGACGCCTTGTCCACGTGGACACGAATACTCGACGTCCGACCTGACCTGGCGTCGGCCCACGTGAATCGCGGCGTCGCATTGGCTGGGTTGGGACGAAGCATCGACGCCATCGTGTCCTTCGAGACCGCCATCAAACTGGACCCAGATTCGCCGGATGCCCACTACAACTTTGCATCGGTGTTGGCCTGGGAGGAGCGCAACGAGGAAACCCTCGAGCAGTACGACGAAGCGCTCCGTCTGCGCCCCAACCATGCCAAGGGCCACTTCAATCTCGGCAATCTCTTGGCCCGGATGGACCGGCTCGACGAGGCGGTTGTCGAGTTCCGTCAATCGTTGGCCATCGATCCCGACCAAGGCGATGCTTACCGCAACCTCGGCACCGCCCTGAGCCACCTGGGCAGACTGGACGAGGCGCTGACCACCTGGCGTCGCGGATCGCGCCGTTTGCCCCACGATGGACGGTTGACCCACAAGATGGCCCGAGTCCTGCTCGCCGCTGCCAATCCGTCCGTTCTTGATTACGAGGCGGGCCTAGTCGCCGCCATTCAGGCCGCCCGCGCGGACCAATCAAACCCCGACTATGCGTTGACGGTCTCGTTCGCCCTGCTGGTTAACGAGCGCTACAAAGAGTCGTTGGCCGTCGCCAACCAGGCCAAGAGGCTTGGCGCTGTGGGAATGGACTGTGCATTGATCACCGCGATCGGTTTGCATGAGCTTCAACTGCACGACGCGGAGGGCTTCTACCGTCGGGCCATCGCCTCCCCCGACGCCGCCAAGCCACCGCATTCTATCCGGCGTTCCCTACTCGCCCGAGCTCGAAGCCTTTTTGAACAGCGCGCCGAACCCTAGCTGCCCGAGCTGGACGGGAAAACTGGTTCGCCTGGCCACTCTCTGCCATTCCAGCGCGGTGTGGAGGCCTCCCGAGATCACGAGCGTCCATCCTTGCCCAGGGGGACTAGCGATTTCCCGACCCCATCGGCACCAAAGAGGGGAAAGACTAGGGAATTCCTCCCTAGCGATAGGCGATTCCGGACCGCGAGCAGCCACACTTGCCTGCTTGGTGCCTACTCGTCATTAGATTTCGGCATCCAGATTTGGTACAATCGATCTCCTAGCGTGCTGGAACGCCAGATTTGGTAGGAGACACCCCATGAGAATTCGACGGACTCTCGCGCTCTCGCTGGTTATCGCAGTTTCACTAGGCGAAGATCGCCTGTTGGCTCAGGTGACCTTCGTCGACGAAGCGGCAGGCCACGAATACGCCGACGAGACCTACGGCAGAGGCTCTGCCATGGCCGATCTCGACGGGGACGGTCTCCTGGACATCATTACCGGGAACGATGGCAACCCGAACGATTTCTTCCGCCAGCTTCCTGACCACACCTTTGAGAAGGCCAATGATCTTTGGGGCATTGCCTTCGACGAACGATCGACCTGGGCAACATTGGTGGCGGACTTCGACAACGACGGCGATCCCGATGTCTATTTCATCAACGGAAGCTTCCCTGGCCAACCGAATCAACTCTTGCGAAACGACTTGTCCAGCAGTGGTGTTTTCACGGACGTGAGCGACGAAGCCGGCGATGGGGCTATTAGTATCAGAAATTTCGGCGGCACTGCATTAGACTACAACCGCGACGGTTTGCTGGACATCTTTCTGACCAGCCCCAACAATGAACCGTGTTTCCTGCTGAGGAATGACGGTGAACTGCAATTCACCGACGTCTCTACTGCCGCCGGAATTATCCATGCCGGCGCCTTTCGCCATTGCAGCGCGGGCGATTACAACAACGACGGCTGGGACGACATCGCTGTTGGCAACTATACTGGCGCCAATGTGCTCTACAAGAATAATCAAGATGGTACTTTCACCAATGCGCTTGGGCTCGGGGGTCCTAGTAGTCCGAATGACAACTTTGGGCTAGTCCTTGAAGACTTCGATAACGACGGTTGTTTAGATTTGTTCATTCCGAAATACTATTATCAGGATGATCCTCCTGGGACGAGTGAGATCTACCGTAACAACTGTGATGGAACCTTCACCGATGTCACCCTGGGCAGTGGAATGACCGCCCAAACCGACATGGGTCACAATACCGGTGACGTCGACGGCGACGGCTATCCCGACATATATATCGGCACCGGGCATCCTGGTTTTAAGTCTGACGACCTACTGCTTCTTGTCACACCGAACGGGCCGGGCGGATTCGTGGTCAACGATGTCTCCGACAGCAGTGGTATCACGGCCAATGGCCCGACGCGCTGCCACGGAATTGTGCTTGGAGATTACGATCAGGATGGTTACGTCGATATCTACATCAACAACGGCGGCCCGCCGAGCTCAGAAGATATGCTGGAGGAGAACTTCCTCTGGCACAATCAGGGCAATGCGAATGCGTGGACCGCGTTGCGCCTGACCGGTGTCGTTTCCAACCGCACCGCCGTCGGAGCGCGCTGCGTGGCCACCACTGATTCAGGACGCGAAGTTCACCGCATGTTGCGCGTCGGCAGTGGCTTCGGCAACACCAACAGTCCTATCGTTCATTTTGGCATCGGCTCGGATCAGTCGATTGAGCAGATCGAAATTACCTGGCCCAGCGGCATCCTCCAAACCATTGTCAATCCACCGATGTCGCAAATAATCGATGTCACCGAAACCGTATCCGAACCGTGCGAAGGCGATGCCAACGGCGACGGCGTAGTGGATCCACTCGATGCCGGATTCGTGCTAGCCCGTTTCGGCTGCCCGGTCGGCACCGGCGATCCGAATTGCGACACCGCCGACATGAACGGCGACGGCCTGGTCGATCCGCTGGACGTTGGCTTTGTCCTGGCCCGCTTCGGCAAGTGTCGATAGGCAGAGGAGGAAGGCGGAAGGACACTCCAGTCCGTCCTCTACTTCGCCCCGGCCGACTCGGCCGGGGGCAAAATAGAATCACCAATCCAAGTTCGGGGTGTCCTTGTCGGGGATCGCCGGGACGCTACGACCGCCCCTGGGGCACCGAGACGGGCCGAAACAGGGGCTTGATAGGGGAGGAGAAGAAGCGTTATCATGATCGAGCGGAGTACGGCAGCTGGCGTACTCCGGCGTTGACTTTCAGCGCAAGAACTTGGCGAGCCCCCACGTTCCATGCGTGGAAGGAGGACGGGTTATGTCAAGTCACAAGAGGATCTCCAATGTTCTAGTAGTGGCAGGTTGTGGGCTGGTGCTCGCCGGGACGGCGAAGAGTCAGCCGCCTGAAGCCTGCTCCGGACCGCTCTTCGACAACCCCGAGTACGCCGTTGGCAACCGACCTGTCTCAGCCGCCACCGGGGATCTGGACGGCGACGGTGACCTCGACCTGGTCACAACGAACCTCCACGAAGGCACCATCTCGGTCCTGCTCAACAACGGCGACGGCACCTTCGCCGACCACGTGAAGTATGAGGCCGGTTTCGAGCCCGCCTCAGTAGCCATCGGGGATCTGGACGACGATGGCGATCTGGACCTGGTGGTCTCCAGCGGCGGAGGCGCTGATCTCAACGGCAATCTACCCGGGACGGTTTCCATCCTGCTCAATCCCGGCGATGGGACCTTCCTCAACCAAACCATCCACGACCTGGGCATCGGTCCTTTCTCCGTGGCTCTTGGCGACCTCGACGGCGACGACGACCTCGACATGGCCATCGCGGTAAGGGAAAGCGACATCGTCCAGATTATGTTCAACAACGGCAACGGGACCTTCGTTTTCGGTCCCGACATTCCCGCCGGTGATCACCCCTCGTTTGTGGTCATCGGTGACCTGGATGACGACGATGATCTCGACTTGGCTGTGACCAGTTGGACAGAGAACGTGGTGTCGGTCTTTCTCAACAACGGTGGCGGGAGCTTCGCCGGCCGCGTCACCTACCCGGCCGGCAGCGGACCGTCAGGCCTGGCGGTCGGCGACCTGGACGGCGACGGCGACCTGGATTTGGCCGCCGCAAACCTGGGGCCCGCCTTCAACCCGGGCACCACCGTTTCAGTGCTGCTCAATAGCGGAAACGCCACCTTTGCCATGCCTGTTCCCTACGGCGTGGGTCAGGCACCCTCGTCCGTGATCATCACCGATCTGGATGCCGACGGCGATGCCGATCTTGCCCTGACCAACCTTAATGACGACACCACCTCGGTGCTGCTCAACAACGGCGACGCGACTTTCGCCGACGACGTGAGGTATACGGCCGGTGACGGGCCGGCGTTCGTGGCCGCCGGAGACTTCGACGGTGACCTCGACCTGGACTTGGCCGTCACCAATGAGTTTCGCAATACCCTCTCGATCCTGCACGCCCACGGCGACGGAACCTTCCAGGACGTGGTGAATCTCGAGGTCGGCGCGGGGCCGTCGGCGGTCGCCATCGCCGACCTGGACGGGGACGGTGATCTCGACCTGGCCGTCGCGAATAGGGGCGGCTGTTGTCCGTTCCCTCCCGGGACGGTCTCGGTCCTGCTGAACCAGGGCGACGGCACCTTCGCCGAACGGGGCACCTTCGGGACAGGGATTTATCCCGAGTCCGTCGCCATCGGTGATCTAGATGGTGACGGCGATAGAGACGAAGCGCGGTCGTGGATATTCGGCGACCCGTTACACTCCCGTCCACTGCCGCTCAACTATGGAGCCCGGGATGGTTACACTATCGGGAATCCTGCTATTTATCTCGCCGTCGCTTCGAACGACGGCTTCCTGCATTTCATTCGCAATACCGAAGTAGGCGGCGCCGAGAGCGGCGAAGAAATATGGGCGTTCATGCCTCGCGCAACGATGGGCAGCTTAAAAACTTTGCGCGCCAACGCGAAGGGTGTGCCGCATCCGTACGCCTTGGACGGCTCACCGGTCGCCTATATCGAGGACAGTAACTACAACGGGACGATTG
>JADFPW010000444.1 GCA_022562105.1 Planctomycetota bacterium | reverse complement strand
CGTACCGCGCAGGGTACGGACGATCCCCGGCTCGGTCTGGACGAGCGACCCGTCCTCGATCTGCACCAGCAGCTGATGGCCCGGCGCGCGAACCGAGTGTGGCTGAAGATACATCGTGTATTCCACGCCATCAATCGGAACTAGGACGGTGATCGCTTCACCTGGAGTGTCCGGCACTTCCAGTTCGACCACGGTGCTGGCTGACAAGTTCAGTACCTGGTTGACCAGGTCGGGATGCGGAGCGGTACTCACCGCACTCCCGGAACCCTCAGCCCCACTCGCCATCACCGGCCCGGCGACCAGCAACCCTACTACACCAACTAGGGACAGTTTCTTTCTCACGATCTCGTCTCCTTACTTCACAATCAGTCAGAACATGCGTCCAGCGTGGACTCGTTTCGACGGAAGCGAGTCGCTATCGCTCCTCGTTCGCTCCACGGACTTGGGTACTCGCTCGGCCCACGGCGACCAGATGCCCAGCGGTTCCGCGCTCAACTTTGCCGGTCGCCAGGCGTCAACTGACCTCCGCCGGAGCACCCTCTTCGTCCAAACATGTCCATCCCCGGTCGACGTTGCGACCGGCGGCGAATCCTCCGTGCTGGTTCATTGCCCGGCGCCTATGAACAATCCCCGAATCGGGCCAGGACGAAACCGACATCCAGCGGATCTACTGCCCCGTCGCCATTAGCGTCCGCCACGTCGCAGCTCGGATCGCCGGTCCCAACCGAGCATCCAAACCGAGCCAAGACGAAGCCCGAGTCCAGCGGATCCACGGTGCCGTCGTCGTTCACGTCCCCTTCGCACACTCCGCAATTCGGAGTTGAGAGCGACGCCTCGGGACTCGGCTCGGTGATCACGCCTTCCTGGTTGATGGCCGTCGCGACGAAAGCGTAATTGGTTCCGGCCTCCAAGTCCAGGACGGCGGTGGTTCCCCAGGCGGCGTCCGTTCGGTAGACGGCGGCTGCACTGGGGTTGCCGTCGGCATCGAGGTACATTCCATCCCACGTGCCGTCGGTCGGGGCGGTATCCGTGCATTGGACGGCGAAGGTGGTATTGGTGAGATTGCCGTTCGGATCGACGTCCAAGTCTAGCGTATCGCAGTCGGCGTCGCTGAGCAGCGGGGCCCCCGGCACGTTGGCCAACGTGACGGCTGTGCCTTCGGGACCGAAGTCCGTTTCCACGCCATCCTGGTTTCGTGCCCTGACGACGAACGTATAGAGCGTGTTCGGAAAGAGATTCGTCGCCGTATCCGTGGGGCTCTGAATCCACTCATTAATCCCGTCGTCGCCGCCGACCGGGGACGTCGAATCGAAATACAGACCTGACAAACCCAGAAACAGGTTGGTAAACGTGTCCAGGGTCACCATTTCGACGCTATTGTTGGTTACGGTTAGGATTACCGGAGGGCTGACTGGAGTCTCGATGTAGGTGATTCCCGTCGCGTTCTCTGAGTACTCGGTGGCGTTTTCGCCGCCATCACGCGCCCGTACCCGATAGGTGTACCCGGTGTTGGCCGCCAAATCGAAGTCGGCGTGGATCGTCGATGACTGCCAGTTGCTATCCGTTCCGCCCACGCCCCCGACGACGAAATCGAACTGGTAGTCGATGGGCGTCGAGCCGTCTTCGGCTATGGTCGCCTTCATGAACACGGTGTCCACACCCACCCCATGGGGAGGGTCGTCAAACGTCATCGGATTCGGGGTCGGAGGGGTACCATCGTTAACGATTTCGCCATCGAGACAGGTTCGGGAATCGCGATGGGAGACTATGCCCGGGACGGTGAGCGTGGGGTGAAACACGTTGGCACAGGTGATGAACGAGTTCATGGTGTGCGAGGGGCAGCCGCAATGAAACCCGTTCCACAGGTGACCCAGTTCGTGGGCGGTCAGGTCCGTGGCGCAGCTGAAACTCCCGTTGAAGTCTGATTCCGACAGGCAATAGGCATTGGACGTGCAGATCGCCCCGATGTCGTACGCGATTCCGATGACTCCGCCGTTCAAGTTTTTTCCGGTGAACAGGTGGGCGACGTCGCGTTGAATCCCCCCCTGATTGGCCAGCCATTCGTTGCGGAACTGCGTGAGCAAGGTGAACGGGTCGAATGAGCTGTACGGATCGGGCTCGGAGGTCCGCACGATGATGGCGGTGATTTCGTGCCGAACGGCCACATCAGATTCGTATTGCAGGTTGACGGTGTTGATGACCGCCTCGATCTGAGCTTCGGTTTGCGAGACGCTGCTGCCGTGGTCCTGGTAGTAATCGACATCGGCATCGATGCCGAGCTCGGCCACGCAGTAGGTTCCGCCGCAGGGCGAGCCACCGCGTGCCCCCAGGGTCAACGGCCCTATTTTTGCTTCGGCCGCTGCGGCCAGACCACACGTTCCGTGGTCAGGGCGTACATCGACACCATTGTAAATGACGTGAGCACCGGCCGCCACGCCGGGAAGGTGCGGGGCTAGGGGTTCAACCCAATAGACCAGATCATCATTGAGGACGATTTTCGCTTGCAGGCCGCTCTCCAGCAGGGAGCCGGCGACGACGCTGCCCGGAACCTCGACGACTCGGCCTCTCAAGGTCCGAACGGTGCCGGGCTCCGTGTCCACGAGCGAGCCGTCCGCAATCTGTACCTTGAGCTGGTAGTCGGCTGATCGCACCGAAT
>JADFPW010000101.1 GCA_022562105.1 Planctomycetota bacterium | reverse complement strand
GCCGTTTCACCTACGCCCAGGCGGATTCGTTTCATCTCGCCCCAGGCAATCCGGCCCGATTCGTTGATCGTCTCGCCCTTGAGGGTATACGAGAAACACGCCTTGCCTGGTTTCCCACGACCGGCCGGTGCGATGCAGGTACCCAGATAAATCAGGCAATCCCGATCAAACACTTCCATGGCCGCCTTGGGATGCACCTGGGCCAACACGCCCAGGTGCGGCATCATGAAGATGCTGTCCTTGGTCAACGTGGTGATCCCCTCGGGCTCGAAGGAGTCGATGAGCATCATGGCCGTCTGCTCCATACGCGGAGCGTGCGACAACACGCCGCCCGACCCGACCAGCATGTCCAGCTTCATGTTGTCCACGATCGATTGGCCCGATGTCTGCTGATCGAAGGTGTCGCCGATGGTACGCTGCTGCTGGACTCCGCGAAGCGTAGTGGCGAACGATTTATGCTGTATGTAGGCCAGTCGGAGCGCCTCGCGGGCGACAGCCTGCTCGAAGATCAGCTCTTCCAGACTCTGCGGGATGGTGGTCGGACGGATCATCTTGTTCTTGACCCGATTGCGCAGGCTACGCTCGTCCATGTCGAAATGGACCCAGCGCAGGATGCGGGGTAGCGTCGCCTCGGCGCAGACGTTGGAAATCGAATAGCTCATCCCCAGGTTGGCACTGACCGTCCGGTTGAACACGCCGTCGAACACGCTGAACACGTCCGTCGTCGCCCCGCCGATGTCCACGCAGACGGCGTTGATCCCCTGCTTTTCCGCGATCGTCTTGAGAATGTTCCCCACCGCAGCCGGCGTGGGCATGATCGGGGCGTCGGTCATGTCCATCAGCTTGCTGTACCCCGGGGCGTGGGCCATCACGTGCTCCAGGAAACAATCGTGAATCGCATCACGGGCCGGTCCCAGGTTTTCGCGCTCCAGAACAGGGCGAATGTTATCCACGATGGTCAGGTCCACGTCCCCGTCGAAACAGGCTTTCACCTGCTCAGCTGCGTCTTTGTTGCCGGCGTAGATGATGGGAAGCTGGTAGGCACCGCCCAGTCGAGGTCGCGGCTTGGCGGGGGCGATCAACTCCGCCAGGCGCACCACGTGCGTGGTCGTGCCCCCGTCGATGCCGCCGGAGATCAGGATCATGTCCGGGCGCAGCTCGCGGATCCGCTGGATCTGCTCGTAGGGCTTGCGCTTGTCATTGGCGCTGATGACATCCATGACGATGGCCCCGGCGCCCAGGGCGGCCCGTTCGGCCGACTCAGCGGTCATCTTCCGCACCACCCCGGCGACCATCATCTGGAGGCCGCCGCCGGCACTGGACGTCGAGATGTAAATGTCGCAGCCTTCGGTCTCGGTGGCCGGCTGAATGATCTTGCCGTCATCATCGACCAGGCGCCGACCGGCCAATTCGCCGACCTCGGTAGTTGAATTGAGCACCCCCAGGGTGACATCTTCGAACGGCGACTCAACCGTCGTGGGCGATTCGCCGCGGTGCGTCTGCCGATAGGAATCCCCTATCTTCTCAATCAGGATTGCTTTGGTCGTCGTGCTCCCGCAGTCGGTAGCCAGGATCACCTTCACCTTGTCCGGTTCAATCTTCATGGCTTATCCGAAACACTCGACCCTTTCGTCTTGGCCGCCTTCTTCGTCTTCCCTTCCTCTGCCAGCTCGGCAAGCCGATTGGTCATGTAGTCGACGCTTCCTCGCCGCTCGAGAAATCCGGCAAATGTTCGATAGGGCTGTTCAGGAAAGAGGATCTCCCCCACCGGGGCCCCGAAGTGCATCGCCTGGGAAGCCAGGTAGTTCATCGGGCGGAAACACTCCATAAAGAGCGTGGCCGGAACCTCCAAGCGACGGCGAGCCACCCGGCGCAGCACGTCGTCCACCACATCCTGCTCCTCGGCCGACGGCTCGGCGACACCCGGAGAATCCACCGCGAACGCGTGCCGGAACCAAGTCTTGACCGGCTTGGATTCCGACTCCCGATTGCTGGGGTCGCTGCCGGTGGACTCGCCGTTGCTCATGGTCGGCTCTTCCCATCAAGGTGAAACCGGAGTCGATCCAGGACTTCCGTCCGCTGCGTGCCGAACAGAATCTGCATGCCCCGATCTCGTTGAGGCCTCTTCGGCCCGGACGTCTTCGGCAGGAGGATCGCTCCGTGCGCATCGACCGCCCATCGCTCCACGTCCTGCCACTCCCGGCGACACGTCTTGAACGGATAACGTGCCGTGATGCCCGCCTGGTCCATCTCGTACCGGGTGGGCATGAAAAAACGATTCAGCGACACCAGCAACACCGGCGCCGCCAGAAATCCCCAGGCTTGACCACCAGAAGCCCAATAGGACGCTACGGTTATGCCCGCCAGCACGGCCAGCGCCAGGATCGCCGCCCCTCGGCGTTCGCGGAACGGATGGGCGGTCCAACGCAACTCCTCAGGCGTCTCGACCAATCCTTCGCTCCACCGCCGACGGCAACCGGCCTCGAATCGAAGCAGTCTAGCGAATGGCCAAGGCGGCGGCAACGTGGCCGGATCCGGTGGCGATATCAGTGCAGACCTTGTTTCAAGACGTTCAGGGAAGTGTCGGACCCACCCGTGCCCGGATGCGCAACGCCGGAAACCGTCCGGTTCCGCATCCCGGGGCCACTGGTGGCATGTTCCTCAGTGGCACCGGTGCGCGAGGGCTACTCGCTGCGATCGGTCATGGCCCGCCCACGGCTGGCTGGCGGTGAGTCAGTTTCGTCAAATCGGGTAACTGCGGAAGACCGTTCTTGACCCGCAGGGCGTTCTGCTCATTCAATCGCGTCTGCCATCGGGATCGCTGGATTCGCACTATGCTGCCGTCGGCCAGGCCCGCAACGATCACCGGTCGCATGGCCGATTGCCGGTTCCAGCCGGGGTCCGGGGTCATGACCACTACCCAGCACCGGCCGTCCACCGTGTCTTGATCCATGCCGTGATAGGTGAAGACAAAGTCCCCGAGCCGATGGGCCACCGTACGGGGCGGCAGCGCATTCATCGCAGCCTGCACAGCCGCTCCCTTGCGACTCGCTCGAAGGGTATCGAACTGCTCCAGTGTTCCGGCGCCCACCGGCACGCCCTGGGTTGTCGTGGCACTGATCCCGGTGACCAGATCGTAGCTCGATAGAGACCCATCGTTGACCAGCTCGATCGCGTGAGCCGGCCAGCGCCCGGAGTTTTGGGTCGTCGAGTTGAGAAGCCCATCCAGGACAAGCTGGGTTTCGCCGCCGGCGTTCATCGACACGTTGAAGGCGCCGCCCCTGCTCGAGAATGTGCTGATCAGCCAAATCTCGGCGCCGAATAGCGCGACGACGGCGAGAGCGGGCACCGCCAGCACGGCCAGGGCGGCCCGTCCGCCATGCACTTTCTGGCCGAATTTAACCATGATGACCGCGCTGACCAACCACCAGATCCAGCCGAAGTACCAGAAACAGGGGATCAACGAGATCACATTGGCCCCACTGCTGAAACCGATGGCCTGATACGTGCGCCCGATGCCTGAAGAAGTCTTGCCGGTCAGACGAAGCAATCCGTGAGTGACCAATCCCCCGACGGCGATGGTCGATAGCCACAACACCCACACCGCTCCCGCCATCGGTGCGAAGCTATAGAAGAAGAAGGTTCCTCTGGGAGGGCCGCCTCCGAAACTGCCCATACTAGACATCGCCGCAAACATGAACACGGAGCCTAGGCCCAAGGTCGTCACAACCAGTAGCGTTTGGGTGATGATCGCGAACCACCAGGCTTGACCTGTCGAACCATTGATGGGCACCATTTTGATGAGGCGTCCCGGCCTGGTCATGGCCATTCCGACTGAACGAAACCAGGCCCGGACCGTGCCGATTTGCTTGCGTTCCAGCCAGGGCATCTGGCCGATCTTGGTTTGATCTTCCTCGACCCCCTCGGTCGGCAGGACGACCATTTGGTCCATGTGAATACGGCGATGGCAGGATACGCAATCGAACTCGATCGGTTCGAGATGACCCTTTGGGCTAGTGCCGTAATAGGCTTTCTGACAATAGGGGCAACAGAACTGAACGCTGTTGAGCACAAACTCGAACTCATGCGGCAGGAACTCGGTTCCGCACTCCGGGCACTGACGGGAGACGAGATTCCAGAGTCGATAGTCGCAGTTCTTGCAGCGCATAGAAAGTGCCCGTGAGTCCCTCTGTGGCTAGATCACCCGGCCACGATCATGTTCGTTCGTCGCCAAGTGAGCCGGAGAAACATCGATCGCAAACGGCCGAGTTCGGCTCGAAGACCGCCTCGCGGCCGTCATCCCCACGCGGCCACATCCTGCCTGATCTTTCGACGCCCAAACCAGATGAGCAAGAAAACGGGCAGCGCCCATCCCCACATAATTCCCATGCCAATCGACATGGCGCCCACGGCCGACATGAATCCAGGCGGCATCGCCTGCGTGCCCTGAGTCCGCAGCATTGCGGCTGTGCTTTCTTGCAAGATCTGGTAGGTGAGAACGCTAGTCGCCGCGACCACCACCATCTTGGCGACAGCCCACACCCGGGCCGTAGTGATTCCCCAGCGCCGTTGTTTGAGCACGCCAATTCCGGCGGCCAGCAAAGCCGCCGCTGCCACCAGTCCCGCCAATGAACTGGCGATCGTCCATCCGGCGAAGTCTTCCGCTACCTTGAATTGTTCTTCCATCTCTCGGGGTACATTGGAGGCCATCATCTCCATTAGCTTTGGGTAGAACAACCCTGAACACCCGCCCAGCATACCCAGCGAGCCGAAGACAATCGCGATAACTCCTATGGGCTTGTGCCACGCTGGAGGTGGAGTTCCAGATCCCAACGCCTCGGGCTCAATCGGGGGCGACATCGTCGTATTTTGTGCGGTTGAGTCAAACTGATCTGCTGCCATGGATCACCTCCAGCCAGGCGGCTCGGCGTATCTGCTACCGTCGTCGCAGCCACAAGACGCTTCATTTAAACTACAACCGGGACGCAGAACAACCGCAGGTGACCATCGGGAGAAGCACCTCGACCGTCACCCTCAACACGATCCGGATTCTGTCATCGGTGATGCTATTCTGCCCCGGCCGAGTCGGCCGGGGCGAAGTACAGGATGGGTCGCATCGCCCAACCACGCTCGTGGGGCGATGCGGTTCAGGAGGCGCCTCAGCCCTTGATCAGAGGTAGCGTCTTGAAGCGACCGTGCAGAATCTTGACCGGGTCGCTTTTCAACCAGTCTTGGAGCACCGTGGCATAAACTCGCCGGAAATCGACGGTGTACGCCAGATCACCATCGCGCAGGCGATCGAGTGAAGGCGATTGGCCGTGCAGGCCGGGATGGACCTGACTGCCCACCAGAAACATCGGTGCCGCCGCTCCGTGGTCGGTTCCCCGCGAGGCGTTCTCCTGCACACGACGGCCGAACTCAGAAAACGTCATCAGTAGCGTCCGGTCCAGATTGCCGGATGATTTCAGGGCGGCGACAAAGGCCTGGAGCGATTTTCCCAAGTCGGCCAACAGTCCTCCATGACGCCCGCCCTGGTTGGCATGGGTATCGAATCCGCCCAGTGATGCGTAGTAGACCCGCGTGGGAAGCCCGCCCGCGATCATTCGGTGAATCATACGCAACGATTTGCCCAGGGCGCTTCCCGGGAAGGAAACCTTCCCCGCAGACGTGGTCGCCGCGGTGCGAATCTCCTCGGCGCTGAGCTGAGCGTCCAACGCCGTTCGACGCAGAAACTCCAGCGTGGTGGAGGGCGTGGACACCTGATCTTCGTCGGGCCGATTGAATGCCCGGATGACCTTGGCCGTCACAGGATCGCCCCCGATGCCTTGAAGCGAGAGCCGTTCGGCCTTCTCGAAGGCGATCGGGAGGAACCGACTCCCCCGCATCGCCAGGGGCGCTTCCTGGACCAACGCCAAGCCCAATTTAGGATCGATGGGATCCTGTCCCGAGCATTCATGGTCGAAGTACCGGCCCAGCCAGCCCTCATGCTGCCGGCCGTCCGGCGCCCCGGTCGCCCAGATGTCGGTGCTCTTGAAGTGCGAGCGGTTGGGATTGGGGTATCCGACCCCACGAACGATCGACAGATAACCATCGTCGAAAAGACTCTTGAGCCCCACCGCAGATGGGTGGAATCCCAGCTCCTGGTCCAGGCTGAGCGCCTTGTCCGGCTTGATGGCCAAGGTGGGGCGGGCCCGGTAGTAAGGATCCTGCCGGATGGGGATTATGGTGTTGAGTCCGTCGTTGCCACCGGCCATTTGCAGAACCACCAGAATGCGATGGTCGCTGCTTCGACCTGCGGGGACGGAGGATTCCGGGCCGGCCAGCGCCTCCACCGTCGAACACAGGAAACTCGGAACGCTCGCCCCCATACCGATCAGAGAAAGACCATCTCTGATAAACCGTCGGCGAGTGAAGATTCCCCATTCAGCCACGAGCTACATCCTCCGACATCAACGCAAGTTCCCCGTAAATGGCTAATACACTTGAAACTCGGGCGTACACATTATGGCGACCACCAATCGCGACACGCGGCGGGGATCCGGTCGGTCCGTCGGGCCGCCGGACGACAGAATCTCGAGCAACCGTTCGCGGCGCACGGGATCCAAATCGCTCTGCAAGAGTCGCTCAACGAGGTGATCCACGACCTGTTCGTTGGTCCGCAGCTGCTCGGCTTCGATGATCACCGTTGGATCGAATTCCGGTTGAGGCCTGGACACGATGGACCGGTGGGGCACCTTCAACTCCGAGAAGCTCAAGTCGTGCTTAAGCGTTTCCACCGCGTCGCGCATGGCACTCATGTTCATTCCCATTCCCATACCATCCGGCCGCCCGGATGGTCCCGAGCCTTTTATGAAGCCGGTGGCGAAATTGTACCGCGTGAACAGGGTGGCCGTGTTAATCCATTTCAGACCGCCGTCCCAGCCCTTGACGTTGGGAGGCTGAAACAGGTTCTGCCCCATCATTTCCGCCGCCAGGGCCAGGGCATGGACGTCCTCGGGCTTAACCTCCAGCAGTCTCACGGCCCCGACCACCAGTTCCACCGGGCTCTTGACCAAGCTGAACATGGCCTCATCACTGTAGAACGCTTCGCTGGAGAGCAGCGTGCGCATGGTCTCGCGCAGATCGTACCTCTTCAGTCTCAATTCGTATTCCAGGGCGTCCACCAGGTGCCGCGGCGGGTCCATTCGGACGAAGAACTCGAGCAGTTTGGTGGCCAGGTGTCGACTGGCCGCGTTCCGCTTGAGGATGATGTCGATGATGTCGTAACCATCAAACAGGCCCTGCTGCCCTTGGAACCGCTTGACGCCCGGGTCGTGGATCTTGGAGTTGAACTTGAACTTCCCATCGACAATGGTCCATCCGGTCAGGGCTCGGGCCGCTTCTTGAACGTCTTGCTCGGTGTAGTGGCCTTCGCCCATGGTGAACAGCTCCAGCAACTCACGGGCGTAGTTCTCGTTGGGGTGATCCTTGCGGTTGCTGGTGTTGTCCAGGTACTTCAGCATGGCTGGATCCTGACTGATCCCCACCAGTAGGTCGCGGAAACTGCCCAAGGCGTTCTCTCGCAGAAAGGCGTTCTGGCGATACATCCACTCGCTGTTCTTCACCTCGCGGAACCCGCTGGTGAAATGGCCGTGCCAGAAGAAGGTCATCTTCTCCTCCAGCGGCCGCTGGGTACTCACCATCCGCTCCATCCACCAGGCCCGCAGGTCGAGCATCTGCAGTTGGTGCAATTGCCTGTAGACTTGGCCGATCCGTTTGGTCAGCGCCCGACGCTCGAGTTCATCGCGCACGCCGAGTTGCTCGACATGCTTCCGCAGGGTTCGATCGCTGGGAATGGCAAACGGCTGGTAGGCGGGATGATCCTGCGGAATCTCCTCGTAATCGACCAGGAAATCGACCGCCCCGCGAACCCCGAGATCGGTCAGGTGGCGAATTTCGTCCGGCGTCCCACCGAAGCCCGCCCGGCGAAGCAGATGCGCTGCCCGACGCTCGTTCCATTCGCGTGCGGCGTACAAAGGCCCAGCCGCGACCGGGGCGAGACCTACGCCCCACTGCACGCACGCCGCCACGATGAGGCCGCCACAAACACTCCGACGATTCCTCGGTCGCATGTTCAGCTACCTGGATGAATCCGTTGCGTCATTCACGCACACCTAGACCGGTGGTCGAGCGTCATCAGCCGGTCGCCGTTGCCCGACCCATCACCGTCCCCAACCATTGTAGACGCCCATCCGCATTATCCAAACGCGAGCCAACTCGCCCTATTGCCTATTCACCCGACGGCCGCGGGACCGGATCGCCCGTGGGCGGCTGGAATCATTGCTTGGGAATCGCCACCCGTCGTCGTATACTCGTCGGCGCCGCGTGGCGACCCCCGCCTCCGAATGCGCCGCCCGGCTATTGCTGAGGTCTCGATGGACAACGAACGACCCATCAAACGCGTGTTGCTGACCGGAGCGACGGGATTCGTCGGCCGGGAAGTGCTCAGGGAGTTGGTGGTACGCGGCTACCATCCGGTCTGCCTGGTCCGATCGGCTCACCGCGCCGAGGCGGTTGTCGCTCGGTTCACGGACCGCCCCAGGGTGGTGGTCGGCACCCTCTTCGACCAGAGCGCTCTCCGTGCCGCGATGGCCGACGCCGACGCAGTCATCCACCTGGTGGGCATCATTTTCGAACACCGGTTCAGCGGCCAGACGTTCGAGCGCATTCACCGCACCGGAACCGCAAACGTCGCCCGCGCCGCCCAGGAACTGGGGATCGCTCGATTCATCCACATGTCGGCCCTCGGGGCACGTCCGGATGCGGTGAGCCGATACCACCAGACCAAGTACCAAGCCGAACAATTAGTCCAGGGCGCCGGTTTCGATTGGACCATTTTCCGCCCGAGTCTGATCCACGGGCCGGAGGGTGAGTTCATGCAGCTCATGGCCCGATTTGTCCGCAAGATGATCCCGCCGGTGATCCCCTACTTCGGATCCGGAGAGGCGCGCCTTCAACCGGTCTCGGTCAAGGACGTGGCCGCCTGCATGGTCGCAGCCCTTTCTCGCCCGGAGACGATCGGTCAGATCTACTCGGTGGGAGGCCCCGAGGTCTACACCTGGAAGACGTTCTACGCCGCGTGTCAGCGACTGATCCCCGGTGCTCGGCGTTGGAAGCCGATCGTCGGGCTGCCCGTCCCGTTGGCCACCCTGGTGGCGAAGACGATCATGAAGACGCCCCTGGTGCCCCAGGCGTTGCGTTTCAATGTGGACCAGGTGGCCATGGCCCAGGAGGATAGCACGTGCGATCCCGCCCCGATTCGGGAAATGCTCGGGGGTCGACTGCGCCGATTCGAGCAGGAACTGGAATCCTACGGCGAGCTATTGGGCTGATCGAGGGCGCATTACGGGCTATAATCACAAGCGATGGCCAGGGTGAATGCAGAGCTGGGTTCCCACCTCCCCGACAAGGATGGCCAACGGGTTCGCGCCCTATTGCTGGACGCGGTGAGCACGAGGGATAACGAGGCTTTCGGCCGGCTTTTCCAGGTATTCTCGGACGATCTACACCGGCGCTTTGCCCGCCGCCTGAGCCGATTCCCCCGGCTGCGCAAGAAGCAAGCGGTCGATGACATGGTGCAGGAGACCGCGGTCTGCGCCCTGCGCGGCTTCCGCAGGTTCGAGGGCGAGGATCCGCAGTTATTTCAACGCTGGCTGGCCCGCGTGGCTCGCTCGGTATTCGCTGACGCGGTACGCCATGCTCGAAAGAAGAAGCGTGACATCGCCAGGGAACGCTCCCGAATTCAAGATCTGTCCATGGGATCCGATCCCGCCCAAGCCGGCGCACCGCCCATCGAAGACACCGCCGACGTACTGGGAGCACGAAGGGAGCAAACTCCGGGCGACCTGGCCGCTCGCAGTGAACGCCGCGAAATCCTGCTCGACCTCCTCGGTGAACTTTCGCCCCATTATCGACAGGTCATCCTGCTGCGAAGCATTCAGGGTCTATCGGCCGCCGAAACGGCGCGAACCATGAAGATCGATCGACGGTACGTAGAGGTGATGCGTCTGCGGGCTATCAAGAAGCTGGGCAAGCTCCTGATGGAACGCGGATTCAGCAACGCGAGTTTCTGAGCGAATTGCACCAACGCCATGAATCGGGAAGATTCGACGAAGGTAAGCCACGGGCGACCTGAAGACGACGATGGCACCGATCGCATCGACATCGGTCCGATCGATGAGGTCGAGTTCCAGACCGCCGCAGCCCTGGCCGCCATCGAGGAGGCTCGCCACCAGGGGCGTCCAGCCCCCATCGCCGAGTGGATCGAGCGTTGCCCGGCTGCCGCGGATCAGATCCGCGAGGCGGCGGCATCGATGTCGATTGTGGACAGCGCCATCGAGACCTCCGGCCTGCGCGTGGCGGTCGATTCACCGAGCACCGACGGGGCGCTGATTGGGGCGGCGTTGGACGACTTCGAGATCCAGCGGGTCATTACCACCGGGTCGATGGGGGTGGTCTATCAGGCGATCCAGAAGTCCACGCGACGGACCGTGGCCCTCAAGACGCTACCGGAGGGGCTGCTACCCAGCGTTCGACGCCGACGGTTGTTCGAGCGCGAGGTCGAGGCCGTCGCCGGGCTGCACCATCCGAACATCGTTCCCATCTTCTCCAGCGGGTTGGCCAAGGGGCAATACTACTTCGCCATGCTGTTCGTAGACGGGCGTCATCTGGATGAATACGTTCGGGAGGTTCTGCACTACCCACAAGGCCAAGACCCGTCGCATCGGACGCTACGTGCCCGGCGATTGGCGATCACCAAGACGCTGGGCCTGATGGCGACCATCTGCGATGCGGTCCACTACGCACACCTAAAGGGCGTGATTCATCGGGATCTCAAGCCCAGCAACATCCTGGTCGATGACCAGGGCACGCCACACCTGCTCGACTTCGGATTGGCCAAGACGTTCTCCTTCGACGGCCCTGACGCGGCCGAGACCGCCCTGAGCGTCGGGGGCCAAATCTTCGGCACCCTCCCCTACCTGGCCCCGGAGCAGGCTCGCGGTGAGATCGACGAAATCGACGTGCGAACGGACGTCTATGCCCTCGGTGTCATGCTCTACAAAATCCTGACCGATTGCTATCCCTACGACGTGAGCGGGCAGCTGCGCGACGCCTTGGACAACATACAGAACGCCGACCCCATCTCGCCGGTCAAGGCGATGAGCGGGCGCGGGATCGAGTCGGCCATCGGGCGGCGGCTAATCAACGACGAGTTGCGGACCATCCTGCTGACCGCGTTGGCCAAGGACAAGAGCAAGCGCTACCAGTCCGCCGCCGCCCTGGGCGCCGATCTGCGCCGCTACCTGTCTGCGGAACCGATCGAAGCCAAACGGCATGCCCGGTGGCGGTATGTGGTGCGAAAGTTCGTCTACCGCAAGGGGTTCGAGCTGACCTTGTTGGTGCTGGTGTTCGTGCTGGCTGGCGCTCTGGCCCTTCGCCTGCGGAGCACCGGCCTGGACCCCACTCCTACCGAGATCGAAGAGGAGTTCCAGCGCCGCCTGACCCAATGGAAGCAGCGAACCCAACGCGAGAACCGCGAGCGCGATGACGAGCGTGCGGTGATGATCGAGGAGGTAGCCAGCCGGTATCTTCCATTGGTGCTGCGCGACACGTTTGATCGCTGGTCGCCGGCCAGCGCCCAGGCCACCGGCGCCGAGCTGAGCAGCGCAGCCGAACTGGTAAGTGACCTGGCCAGGGGAACGGATCGACCCACGAAACTGGGGGACATGCTGGCTGATTCTTTCGACGCCATCCGTCCTCCTGTGGGCGAGCCGGCCGGGATCCAACGGTTCGCCCAGTTTGAGGCTTGGTGCTACGACCTGCTCGAGATGGAGATGCCCATCTACGACGACGAACAGCCTGACGGGGTGTCTATCGAGGCCCCGGGTTCGCCGACCTCACCGTAACAGCCAAACGATCCGTTCGTGTTGCTCGATCATGGGTGCTCGAGACGCGGCGCTTAAGACGCTATATCGTTCTTGTTCCGGTGTACACTCTGAGGTCACACGTCGCCACCAGAGGCAAAGATCAACTGGAATGCGGCAAAGTCGTGCAGGTCCACATCGTTGTCATCATCCGCGTCGAAGAACTCGCAGCCCGCGGGGAGCGCCTCCTGCGTATCCAGGGGCCCGGTGAAACAGGCCTGGAAACTCTCGTAGTCGTCCAGGTCTACGTCCCCATCACCATCGGCATCCCCCGGGAGGCGCACGACTTCGATACCAGGTGACACGGCGCTGAAGTCGCCCACAAGTCCGGCCCCGTTCTCGGCCCTGACCCGGAAGTAGTAGGTGTGGTCGAAGTCCACGCCGTCCGCCTCGTCGAGGAGCAGTTCACTATCGGTGGTCCCGAGCCAGGAGTCGAAGATCATCCCCGAGGAGAAGTCTGTCGAGTCGACGTCGACCTGGACGTGGT
>JADFPW010000100.1 GCA_022562105.1 Planctomycetota bacterium | reverse complement strand
GATTGAGGTCAGTCGGATCTGGGGTCAGCGGGTGGCATGGGCCCACTTGTTGGCCCGTGGACCTTGCCGACCCGCACGGGTAGGGCGGGCACCCTGTCTACCAGCAGGTGAGGAAGGGTCCAGGATTCGGTGCGTGCCACTGCTGCCACGCCCTCCCGTCCGGGGATCTTTCGAGGTCACACCGCTCAAGAGCAACGGCACACCGTCAGTGCCACCTGGCGAAAGCAAGGGTGAGACCGGCAAGGAATCCCTTCTGACACCTTGTCTGCCCTTGAAACCTATTCTGCCCTGGCGATGCCGCGTCCGGGCGATGAACGTCCAGTTCTGGAACTCGAACGGCGGCATCTGGCGCGGTTTGTCCTCGTCCGCTACCGATCGCGGATGACGGGAGCTCGCGTTGTCGCTATGCTATGAGCACTAAGGAGGTCCGAGTTGTCGTACGCGTCGGTTGACAAGCTGCAGAAGATGTTGGCCACCGAAGTCTTCAGCTACGCCGCCGACAAGAAGAAGGCGTCCGGTCGCGCGCTGGGGACGTTGGTTGAGATCATAACCTTCTATACCCTGTGCGCATGGAAGCTTCGCGACGCCATCGCCATTGAGAGGCCGATCCCCGAATTCGCCAACCCCGATATCATCCACAACGTCGAGTTCTCGCTGCACCCGATCGTTGGAATGCGCTCGGTCTCGATCGAGCCCCTCGACCTGCCCGTCACCTCACGTAAACTCATCAACGCTGGTGCGCAAATCGCGGTAGGCCATACTGCTAAGTCGCAACAACTGGTCACAAAGGACCATGTGATGCGAAACGCGGCGGTGATTTCCAAGGGCGATCATGGGTTCACAACCGCGAATCTTTCCAGCATGGATGCCACGGGGTGCACCGTCGCGCTGGCGAATCTCCTCAAGGCTCCATTTGCGATCTTCGAGTGCAAGCGTGTGGGCGTCGAAGAGGGCATGAAGAAAGGGCCGCAGACCATTGAGAAGGCGAAACAGGGCGCGTATGTAGCCCGCTCAGTCTCGTCACTCCAGAGGTTCCGGCTGGCCAATGGCAAGGTGCAGGGCGTACTCGACACGGGCGGAGGCCCACTGCGCATCGGGGATTACGACGCCCTCGTCCGCGAGATCATTGACGGGGCGGACGCCGATGCACTGCGCAGCTTCATTCTGACCATCGGCGTGGTCAGCAACCACGGCAACTGGTTCACTGCGGAGAACCACAACAAGGAACTCCGCGTTCTGGCCCAGTCCTATGATTGGCTCTTGTTCCTGACAGACGCAGGCCTTTGTCAGTTCATTGAGAAGTTGCTGGTGAAACCCGTTGCCGAACTCCAGCCGGCCCGCGAGGCGTTTCTGGCCAGCTACAACGCTGAGAAAAGAGGCAACTGCTTCACAAAGGTCAAGATCCGCGTCGAAGCCGACCTAGCCCTCAAGAAGTATTTTGCAGCCCGGGAGGACGAGATTGAGGGCTGGTTCAACGTGGTTGCGCCGCGGCGGGCCACGATCGAACACCTCCGAGATGACCTGGTAAAACTCGCGAACAAAGACTGGAGGAGCATCCGTCAGTCATGACCGCCGGACGAAGCATCAACTCGATAAGCCAGACCTGGTGTACCCCGCCGAAGTATGTCTGCGCGGTGCGCAAGGTATTCGGCGGGGCCATCGCCTTCGACCCATGCTCGGACGCTCATTCGGTCGTTGGGGCGGAAGTGGAATACCAACTGCCCGACCGCGACGGTCTTCGCAGCAGTTGGGATTATCCCACCATCTACGTCAACCCTCCCTATGGCGCAGACCGGCAGCGCGGTACGACCATCAAGGATTGGCTGCGCCGCTGCGCCCGCGCTCGGGAGGAATACGGCTCGGAGGTGCTAGCCCTTGTCCCAGTCGCCACGAACACCAAGCACTGGAAGGACTACGTCTTCGGGGTCGCCAATGCCATCGCCTTCCTGTATGACACACGCTTGAAGTTTCTGGTGAACGGGAAAGACGGCGGCAAGGGTGCTCCGATGTCGTGTGCCATGATCTACTGGGGCGAACACATCGAGCGATTTGAGGATATCTTCCTTCCCTTCGGCGCGGTGGTCGATCTGCGCACACTACATCGGAAGGCGGTCGGTATGGTCCCTAATCACGCCCAGCGCCTACTTTTTACAAATCCTCCACCGAAAACGCGCAGGCTCGCTGGTCGTCACGCCCGGCGATAATCACCACCGGGGGAATTTTGTTAGGGGGGGGGGATTTGGGGTCAGAGCTACCTTAGGGGTTAGTGATTCGTCTTCTCACGCGTGGACCATCTTTTCTGGAAGCACCTCGTTGCGCTCACAGCCGACGCCCGGGTATCGACCGTTGCGGGGGCCCCCTGCGGCTGAGTCGACCTGGTGTACTGAGTCCAGGCAGTCGCGCCTGGCGGACCGGGCTGGTCCAGGTCAAACGCTGCGCGGTCCGCTATCGGCTTGGCCGCAGAAGGACGTCGGTCGCGCGGGCAGGGTGGCCGTGTCCTGGTCGGCATTCCCCGCCCGCGCGCCTCCGTGCGTTAGTCTCTCCACTCAATGCTCCCCGTCCAGGGGAGCCGCTTTCCCCGACTCGCCGTTCCTAATCGCAGGTGACGGTGATCGGCGCCACGCAACCGGCAGGATCGGTCAGTTCAACCGTCCAGTCGCCGGTGCCGCCCAACACGGGAGGGGATAACAGTTGGGCCCTGTTGCCTATGACCGGCCGGTCGACGACAAGTACCCCAAGTGATCCACTGAGGGTAAATGTAACCGTCTCGCCACTGTGGGTGCTGTCGGTGAAGGTCACCCGCATGCCCAGGCTCCCGTCGGGCAAGGGCGAGCCACATGCGGCCTGGAACTGGGAGATGTCCCCGCAGGGGATCCCTCCTTCTCCGCCGGCCGCGCTGATGTTCCAACTGTACGGGCCGTCATTGCCGAAGGCGGGATCCAGGATAACCGGCGTCCAGTAGTCGCCGGCTGGCACGCCGAGGTAGTGAATGCTCCAGTTGCCGTCCGCGCAGGTGTTCTGATCGAAGTTGTCGGCGAAGATGAACGCACCGGAGCACGGGCATTGCGGCTCGATCACGATGAATGCATTCCCGAACACCGGAACCGTCCCGCAATGATCGGTGGTCACGTCCTCCGTCGCTGTCAGATCGAACGCGTGCCACGTCTCACCCAGGGCACCGAGGGCGGCGCAGGTCAAGGTCGCACCGGTGAGGTCACCGGTGTAGCTCAGCGTGTCGCCAGGATTGAGCGTATCCACCGATACGTCGCCACAGGCATTGTTGGCCGGCACTTCACCTGGATCACCGTCATCCAGGCAGGTCCGGCTGTTACGGAAGCTAACGATGACCGGTACGGTAAGCGTATCGTGAAAATCGTTGGCACAGGTGAGGAATCCTCCGTTCATCGTGTTGCTGGGGCAGCCGCAGTGAAGGGCGTTCCAAAGATGGCCAAGTTCGTGAGCCGACAGATCGGTCTTGCAGGCGAAACTGGGGTCGAAATCGGACTCCACCAGGGAGAAGTCGAAGCTCAAGCAGACCTGGCCAACGAAGGCAACCCCTATGATGCCGCCGTTGAGGTTCTTGCCGGTAAAGAGCTGGGCGGCGTCATGCGGAATCCCACCCTGGTTCGCCTGCCATTCGGCCACGAACTGGTCCAGCAAGGTGAACGGGTTGGATGAACTGTACGGATCCGGCTCGCTGGTACGGACGATGATCGCGGTGATCAGGTGGGTGATGTCCGTCTCCGTCTCGTACTGGACGTTCATCGTGTTGATCACGGCTTCGATCTGGGCTTCGGTGTTGGGCACGCTGCTTCCATGATCCTGGAAGTACTCGAAGTCGGCGTCTATCCCCAGCTCCGCGGTGCATAGCCCAGTCCCGCAGGCCGCTCCGCGACCCGATACCTGGCCGCCGTGCTCAGCCCCGTCGATCCGAAGTGAGCCGTCAACTCCGCAGCGGCCCTCGCTGGGCAGGGCGTCTTCCTCGTGATAGATGACGTACAGGTTCTCGTCTGCGTCGGGAAAATGGCCGACCAGGCTTTCGATCCAATAGCTCCCCGAGTCGTCCGGCAAGACGATCCGGGCCTTCAAGCCGCTATCCAGCAGAGACCCAGCCACAATGCTTCCGGGCACCTCCGCCAATGAGCCGCGCAGCGTTCGGACCATCCCGGGCTGAGTCTGGATCATCGACCCGTCTTCGACTTGCACCAGCAATTGATACCCCGGCGCGCGAACCGACTGCGGCTGAAGGTCCAGCGTGTATTCCACACCCGCGATCGGAACCGTGACCAGGATCGCTTCACCGGGGGTATCCGGCACGTCGAGTGTGACCACCTCGCTGGCCGAGAGGTTGAGTACCTGATTGACCAAGTCGGGAGCCGGGATGCCTGAGCCTGTCTTCGGCGAGATCGCCTCAGCCGCAAGTGCCGGTCCAGCAATCAGAAGCCCACCGACCATGGCTATGGCCATTCCCCTGCGCATAGATGCCTCCTCCTTGTGATGCCTGACGCAAATAACGACGCACACGTTCAGAACACGTGAGGCAGGTTTGGGCAGACCACCCCCGTCGGGGGACTCGGCCCGCGTTGCTGTTGCCCTCGGCCGGATTGGCCCTCGCCCGGTATCAGTCCCCAACTCCTCCAGTCTATCCACGCCGGTCCGGAAATGCAAGGTTCGTCCGGCATTGATCGACAGGAGATATCGGACCCGATCACCGCTTGAGCGAGATTGCGCGGGGACGCACCCTCCCTTCCTGGATGGATAGTTTTCCCCCACTCATCGTTTGCAGTATCTTTCTGCGGACCCATGCCGGCCCAGATCACCAGTTGGTGGATCCCCGTATTGAAGGTTAGCCCGGCATGGCGACGCAACCCCCCAGAAGGAGGTGTAGGTGGCTCCGAAGCGCACGCAAACCGGACCGGATCCGCTCTTGGTGGACCTCTTGTCCCTCCCGACCGCTCCCTTTTGTGAGGGGTACGTGATCGACTACCTGCGCCGATTCTGCGAGAAGCGGCGGCTGTCCTTCGATACGGATCAGGCGGGCAACGTACTGATCCACCTTCGCCGCGGCCCCAAGCGTTATCGCCACCCGGTCTGCTTCGCGGGCCATCTGGATCACCCCGGTTTCGTTGCAGACAAAATGATTGGACCGCGCAAACTGCGGGCTCGCTGGCTGGGCGGAGTACACGCCGAGTATTTCGTGGGCAGTCGCGTTCGATTTTTCGACCACGGAGACTGGATTCGTGGGACCGTTCGCTCGATCTCGCCACCGGCCCGAAAGAAACGCAGGCCGGTCGAGACCGCCACCATCGACATCGCCGCACCCGTATCTCCGCACTCGCCGGGCATGTGGGATTTTCCCGATCCCACGATCAAGGGGAATTGCATCTACGCCCGAGCTTGCGATGACGTCGCCGGGGTGGCTGCCATGCTGAGCTGCATCGATCGATTGCGGCGAAAGAAGAACGCCGAGGCCTACTTCCTCTTCACCCGGGCCGAGGAGGTGGGATTCGTCGGGGCCATCTCCGCCGCTCGGGATCGGACCATTCCGGATCAATGCGTCGTCGTCGCGGTGGAGACCAGCTCTCAACTGCCCGCCGCCCGCATCGGCGACGGACCCATCCTGCGGGTGGGTGACAAGTCGAGCGTGTTTACCCCGTCAGCCACCGCGTACTGTAACCGAGTCGCCAAGGAGCTGGCTGAGACCGACAAGCATTTCATCTACCAGCGCAAGCTCATGGACGGCGGCACCTGCGAATCGACGGCGTACTGCCAGTTCGGGTATGACGCTACCGGGTTGTGCATCGCGTTGGGCAACTACCACAACATGGACACCAAACGTCGGCGCATCGCTCCCGAGTTCATCGACCTGACCGACTACGAAAACCTGGTCCGCTGGTTCGTCGCCCTGGCCACCAGCAGCTCCACCTACGACGGAAAGGACGCTGCTTTGATCAAGCGTCTCCGCAACCTCGAACGGCGATACGCCAAGCTCCTCAAGGAAAGCGAGCGGCGACTCTGACCTCCTCGCCAGGGACGAGCGGAGGTCGCACACCACCGCAAACCAGATGGTTCGGGGCGCCCCGCATCGGCTCCGAACCGTGCGAGAGGTGAGCAAGCCATCTCGTCTGATGGCCAACCCTGGCCGGCGGAGGAGCTGGCCCGGTGGGACCGCACCGAAGCCGCGATCGAGCTGACCCGTCGTTTATGGAAGCTACACGACACGTTGCGTCGGCGAATCGGGCGGGCGCCGATTCCGGACGCGGCGGATGTCTAATCCGGACTCGCTCCACTGTACTCGGATCGAATTCATCGCCACGGGCAAGGCAGGTTATCGATCTGCCCTACACGGCTCCCCTGATCAGCGGATACCGCGGCGCGTTGCGCGTGGGCTCAGGGAGGCCGGAGTGCAATTCGACCAGCCCCGATCGTGTAGAATTAGATACATGGTGCTCGCGGAACATCTGACTTGTCCGAATTGTGGGTATGACCTCTACGCCATCCCCGAGGTGCGGTGTCCGGAATGCGGGTTCCGGTACGATGCAGGCGCCCTGCGGTCGATCGTTGCATCGGAGGATTGGATACGGTTCACCGCCGCCCGGTGCATAATAGTCCGCACGGCGCTGGCCGCGGCCCTCGCCTTCCCGGCGGCCTGCGAACGGATCGGCGTATCCGGTTGGGCTCAATTCTGGTTGGTAGCCGTGGCCTACGTCGCCACCTTCCTGACCTGGGTGGTGGTTTCCGACTCTTACGGGGGTCTGGTCTCGGTCCCGAATCTTCTCCGACTGTTCGTCGTACTCGTTTTTTCGCTACGCTTCATCCTTGGTTTCCTTCCTCTCCTTTCCCTGGTAGGCAGCATTGTGGCCCTGGCGTTAGCGTGGGTCGTCCGCATTCGCGATTGGCCGGCCCTGTCACCACCGGAGACCGTCCGATCTCCGATCTGGCGACGCTCCATCGAGCGCTACAGCCTCGCCGCCACGTCGATCCTCATTCTAGCCACCACCCTCGTACTCATCGCGTCGATACCCTGAGCGCGTCCGGCGGGTTGTACGGATAAGAGATGGTGCCGGCCGAGCCGCGTCGCGCGATGCGCATGATCAGACTACATTGGTCTGCGCGTCTCCGACCGCCTCTATCGCATCGTCCAGCGCGGGGGCGCGGTGAGTCCAGAGGAATGGGTGAATGGCCCGCCGAGCGGAGGCTGCGAAGTCGCTGATCGACTCGCCGGCATCGAGACGTCGGGCAAGACTCGTGAGGCGAGTGGAGAGTTCGGCGCGGCCAGGCGGGTAGAGATAATCGCTGAGATTCGCGGAGGGCACGTCGGAGAGCAACTCCGGATAGGCCAAGCGGTTGGGTAGTAGCGGATAGGCGCCGGCGGCGATGGCCTCGACGGCGCTGAGGCCGAAGAACTCGTGGGTGGCTGTGGAAACAAATACATCCGCATCGAGCAAGGCCTGCACGTATTCCTCGCGGGTCTGTTGATATCCCCAGCGGTCGATTCGCTGGGCAAAGTCGCGATGGGCCTGCGCGAAAATCGGTGGACAGTCGCGGAACTGCTCGCCGATGACGCTGATTCGGTAATCGACGCCGGCGCGTTCCAACGCCTCGATTGCGTCGAAGAAAGCTTCGGGGTTCTTGTCGTGCTCCCAGCGGGCCGCCCAAAGGATGCGCAGCGGTCCCGGGTTTCGCGGCCCGCGCGTGGGTAGTTCTTCAATACCCGGATGTTGAATCTCTGAACGGGCGCGGATCCGCTCGCCTACTCCCTCGGGATAATAATCCGGCATCCTTTTGAGGAACGCGGGCAAGGCATCCAGGAACGAACTCCGGTTGAACTCGGAGTTGAACCACACCCGCCGGGCGGCGACGGCTGTGGTCATGTTGGTGTAGCCGAAGTGGTAATCTCGCTCGGTTTCACTCCGCACCGGATAGGTGAGCTGGTTTTCGTGGAAATAGGCTACCGCCGGGACCGCTCGAAGCTCCACCGGGGCCAAGCCGTAGAACTCAGCCAGGTTGAGCATGTCCGAACAGAAGATCACATCCCATCGCCGGTGTCCCTTCCCCTCTTCCTGCAGCGCTGCGACCTCGTCGGCCAGGGCATGGGCTCCGTGGCGCATGCGCCACTTCCACTTATGGGCTGGCAGGGTCAGAACCGTCCACGAGTGGCGGCTCCGGGCTCGCCACTGGTCGAGAAATGCCTTGTGGCTTCCGCCGTAGTAGGGTTCGAGTGCCAGTACGTTCATGGTGGGTCTCTACCGGGAGTTCCTGCAGCATGCAACCGCCGGCGAATGTGCGAGGTGGGTTCCCGACCGCTCGCGCGGAAACGCATGGGTTGTGGGAATGAACGTGGCCGCTCGATCAAGAGGGTGATGGCCATCGAGCGGCTCGTGAAGCAACCCTGCGCGGAGCTACCCGGCGGCGCCGGCCGCTACATGGGCATCGGTCGGCTAGCAGCCTACTGAGTGAAGGTGTTCTCTGTATGGCACCGGTTTGCAACCGGCGAAAACACCGGTTACAAACCGGTGCCACACTTTTTCTGTGGACTCCTAGGGACTCACGGAGCGTTGTACGGGATTGTGGGGGGAGTAGTCCAGGAACTCCCATCGCAGGGTAGCGGGTAGTTCCGACTGGTGCCAGCGATCGATATGGAGCTCCCAGAATCGTCGGGTGCCGCCGCTGCGACGATCGACGTCGTCCTGATCCCACAGGAGCTGCGCTCGACCAGTCAGTTGTAGGGTTCGTCGGTGCTGAAAGTCGATGAACACGAGGCCGGCCCGGGGGTTCACCGTCAAGTTGCCCAGCGTGTTGAACATGCTGTTGCCCACGTAGTCCGGAATCCGAAGCGTCCGCTGATCGACTACCTCGACGAAGCCCGGCGGCCCTCCACGGTGTGACGCGTCCACGCCGCGCTGTGGATGGGCGCTGGCGACGAAGAACGTGTCGGACGCCTCAATCAATGCGGTCTGTTCGCGGTTGAGCGCCTCCCCGTCAATGGCGGCTGCAACGGCGTCCGATCGTTCAACAGTATCAACATGAACAACCCGCCGCTGAATGTACTTCGGGCAGTTGGGATAGCACTCCGCGACCTCGAGCGTCAGACGATCGAATGACGGGCGAGCTACGGTTCCGTTGATACGAAGCCGCCGGCGCGTAGCCAGCTCTAGAAACAGGGCCCCGATCCGCGGATGGTGTTGAATGTTCGTCCAGAACGGGTCATGCTTGTCGAGGCTGGCGGGCGACAGGTCGAACTCAACCTGGCGCTCGTCCGGCGCAGTCGCGAAACCCGGTGAGCCGAACAACACAGAAGCCCAAACGTTCCGCTCGTCATCGACGCTACCGAATACCACCATCGGTTGCTGGGCGATGAACTTCAATGCCCCCGGCATGATTGAATCAGCAAGCACGCGACCGTTTCGCCGTCCTTCCTCAAGCTCGCCGGCGCGCTCCTGCACCTGAAGCTCGCCTTCGTGGAATGGGTTTTCGATGCGCATGAGACCTTCTCCTTGTGAGCCGAACTACCAAGCGCGGCAGGACGATCCGCCGGCGCCTCGAGTCGGGCGGCCGCGTTCAATCCGCGGAGAACACGTCCACGAGAATCATCACCGCCGTCAGCAGCAACGTAAATACAAGTAATGTCTGCCCGGGAATCATCTTCATCACCTCTTGGCTGGAACTCAGCTAGCCTTTCGTACGCTGAGGACTGCGCCTTCCAGCGGCCAGGGGGAGGGCGAGGCCTTTCGGTGTCGCCCCTCCCCACAGCGACGCTCAGAACGTCAGAACCGTGTAGCCATCTGTTGCCAGTTGCCGCAGGCTGGCCAGCCCGGTGGTGCCGGGAATCGGATTGTCCTTGATAAAGTCGAATCCGGACTTCTCGACTTCCTCGTTCGCCCCGAACACGTCCGCGCAGCCGCAGGAGACTCCCGCTACCGTATCCTTGACCTGCTCGAAGAGGTCGTGCGCCGGATGATCGGCCTTGCCCAGCTCGCCGATCCACCGCGTGCCCGTGCCCTGAAAGCGTACCGTCACTTCGTCTCCTTGTTGCTTGAAGTCGTACGCCGCCGCCAGTCCGTTGAACACGCGCCCCAATGCTTCTTCCGATCCTGATTTCGGATCCGACAGTATGATGATCGCTGCTTTCATCGCATTTCTCCTTGTCTTGAAGTTTGAATCCAACATGTCTCTTAGGTCACGACTGACGACCTGACTACGGACCGCCGGCGGACACGCCGCCATCGACCGGCAGCACAACGCCCGTGACGAACTGGGCGTCGGCCAGGTAGAGAACGGCTTCGACGATGTCTTGAACCTCACCCACGCGACCGAGTGGGTGCATCCCGTTGAGATCCTCGAACTCCTCGTCTTTCAATCCGTGGAGCGGAGTCTTGATGATGCCCGGTGCCACGGTGTTGACTCGAATGTTGTCTTTCGCAAGCTCGATGGCCAGACTCGGCGTAAGGGCGTGGATGCCGCCCTTGGAGGCCATCGGAGCGCTTGAGGGTATCGCCTGCATACCGCGATACGCGAGGACCGTGGTGATGTTGACGATCGCTCCGCCACCCTGCTTGCGCATCGGTTCCACCACGGCCTGCGTGACCAGAAAGGTTCCACGCAGGTTGGACAGGAACCCATCGAGCTCCTCGGCCGTATACTCGGTCACCGACTTGGCTGCGAAGGTGCCCGCGTTGTTAAGCAGCAAGTCCACTCGGCCGAACTTCTCGACCGCAGTCTTCACTAACTGCTGCCCGGTTGCCTGGAGCCCAATATCGCCGACTACAACCGCAACATGTTCGGGCGGACCGATCTCCTTTGCAGCTGCATGTAACTTGGATTCGGTGCGACCGTTGAGCACGACGTTGCCACCGCGCTCGACGTAGGCCTTTGCTACGCCAAGTCCAATGCCGCTACCGCCGCCCGTTATGATGGCCGTTTTCGTCCTCTGCTCAGTTGACATCGTTTCTTCTCCTTCTCGTTGGCCGGAACTGCCCTGTTCGCGCAGGCCAGTCATTGTCAATTCTCGATTGGCGTTCGCTCCGCCAATGCCGTCAACTTGGCCGTCAGATCTCGCTTAGGAACCACGCCCTGAACTCGATCGACGATTTCACCGTTTCTGAAGAACAACAGGGTCGGGATCGAGGTGATGGCGAAGCGCTCTGCCAGCGACTTGTTCCCGTCCACGTCGACTTTGCCGACTCTCGCAATTCCGTCGAATTCGGTTGCGATCTCCTCGATGACCGGTGCGATCGCCTTGCACGGTGGGCACCAATCCGCCCAGAAGTCAACCAGCACCGGCTGATCGCTTTGAAGCACCTCTCGATCGAAATTGTCAGCGTCGAGCGTAACTACACTTCGTTGTGTCGTTGTCATCGTGTTGCTCTCCTTGTCCAATCGTTGAACGTTGTTGTTGCTCCGCTCCCTCACGGTCGCGGCTCGGTTCAGATCCACATGGCGTTCATGGCGTACGACTCTCCTGCCAATTCAACCGCAGGCGCAGGCGGGCTTGTTGCCTGGGGCATCGACTTCCGGGAAGTCCACGTCAGGCTTGGCCACGTGATCGAAGTAGTTGGTGAAGATGTTGAAGGAAACGGTGGCGACGACTTCAGCGATCTCACCGTCGCTCGTGCCGGCGGCGCGAAGGCTAGCAACATCTTCGTCACTCACCCAGCCGCGCTCGGTAACCACCTGGCGAGCGAACTGGAGAACGGCCTCGGTCTTTCGATCGGGAGACGCGCCGCGCCGGCTGTCGGCGACTTCTTCCTCGCTAAGCCCCACCATTTTTCCCATCGCCGTGTGGGCTGAGAGGCAGTACCGACATTCGTTCAACTCGCTGACCGTCAGGGCGATCTGCTCGCGAAGTTTGGCTGAGAGGCTGTTCTTGCTCAGCGCTCCGCTGAAGCCCAAGTAGGCCTCCAACACGGCCGGCGAATTCGCCATGGTCCGCAGCAGGTTGGGGGTCATGCCCATCTTTTTCTGACCGCTATCCAGTAGCGCTTTGGCCTTGGGCTCGGCGTCCGATGTTTGGATTGGCTTGAAGCGTGGCATTTCAGTTCTCCTCTTTTTCTTTGGCGGCCATGCCCATCACGGCCGTACTGGAGGGGCTTGATGCATCAGGCGTGCCACGAGGTTCGATGGTCGTAAGCCCTTTATTGAGCGGTACTTACGATCATTGGAGGTCGGCCCGGCTCGTGTCGCAATTGCGTGATTCACGGTATTGCGTTGCGATATTGCGTCACGGTGATATGATGGGTGCTGTGACGGCTCTCGGTGAACGCATGTGCGTCTCGGATGTTCTGCAGAGCGTGCTGCTCGAAATGGGGAGGCAGCGTACGCTTGACGGAGTGCTGCGCGTGGTGGTCGATCGGCTGGCGGAGGAGGAGCCCATCGCCTTGGCTCGCATCTGGCTTCTTCGGCCCGGTGATGTTTGCACCACGTGCTTGATGCGCGAGGAGTGTCCAGACCAGACACGGTGT
>JADFPW010000003.1 GCA_022562105.1 Planctomycetota bacterium | reverse complement strand
CGGTTACACTCTGTCACGGAACGGCCTCCTTGCCTTCGTATGGTTGAGTCGTCAAAACCCTATCATACAAGGTCGAGAAGGCCGTCTCTATGCGCAAACCACCTCACACTCGTGAAATATCCGGGCTCCGCCGTTGACATCGGAGACGGCCTGAACTCTGGCCCCACACTCGTGAAACAGCCGGGCTGCCCACGAGCCCACGTTGCCGAATCCCTGTATGGCGACGGTAGTCCCGCGTAGATCGGCCCCCATCATCGCCCGCCACGCTTCTCGGGCTATGATCACGACGCCACGCCCGGTGGCTTCCTCACGCCCCAATGAGCCGCCGAGGTTCAGCGGCTTGCCGGTCACGATCGCCGGCGTATAGCCGTGCTTCTTGCCGTATTCGTCCATGATCCAGGCCATGATCTGGGCGTTGGTGTTGACGTCGGGGGCGGGGATGTCTCGATAGACTCCCAGGGCCATGTCGATCTTCTGGGTGAATCCGCGGGTCATGGCTTGCAACTCGTGGCGACTCATGCGTCCGGGGTCGCAGGTGACTCCGCCCTTAGCGCCTCCGAAGGGAACGTCCACCAGAGCCGTCTTCCAAGTCATCAATGCGGCCAACGCGCGTACTTCGTTGAGATCAACTTCCGGGTGATAGCGAATGCCGCCCTTGTACGGACCGCGCACGCCGTTGTGTTGGACCCGGTATCCATAGAAGACGGCCAGCTGTCCGTCGTCCATTCGCACCGGGATCTGCACCACCAGCTCGCGGTAGGGCGATCGCAGAATGACCTGTATCTCCTGTTCGAGTCCCATGTGATCCGCAGCAGCCATGAACTGCTGATCGGTGAGCCGGCTGAAGTCCAAATGGCCCGACGTCGCAGTCGCAGCCGATGGTGCGCCGGCGGAGCTCTCCGAGACTGGGACCGATGGGGAAGCGACAATGGACATTGGTGAGCCCTTTTCAGCTTGTTGACGCCCGAAATCCAATCGAATACCTCCTTACATCGGCGCCGGCGTATGCAGCGTTGACCCATTAAGGGAGATTCGGCGTACTCGGCGAGACCCTATCCACAATGCAGACTGGCTCCCATTCCGATAACAAGCGGTTTGACTTGCGATGAATGTGACGAGCGCCGACCGAGCGTGAAGCGGGAAAGCTGACCGACTCGCATGTCCACGCTGGATCTGATACCGGGCGTTACCTATACTGCATCTCGTGCAGAAACGGCCACAAACCCGAGGGATCGTCAAATGGGTTGGGCTGGCAGTGTGCGCCTTGCTGTTCTGTGGCTGGATCGGAACTTTTTGGTCGATGTTCGGCTACCAGACTTCAACGGTGTCGGTCAACCTATGGGGCGGGTGCCTGGAAACATCGGTGTACCCTGCAGGATTACCAACCAGAGGCTGGTTTGCAGGGCGGGCGCCGTACGAAGTATACTGGGTGCCCAAGCTCGTTCACGGCCGGTTTTCGGGGTCGCGAACAACGCATATCTTCGTACCCCTGTGGATGCCGCTCCTCGCCGTCGGATCGGCTACGATCGTATGGTGGAGGGGCGACCGTCGATTTCCACCGGGCCACTGCCAGAAGTGTGGCTACGACCTCACGGGGAACACTTCGGGCGCCTGCCCGGAGTGCGGCGTCGCAGTCCTTCGAGGGAAGGTTGACTCGATCTGATACCCGTTTCCAAAACCCCATATTCACCCGCAAATGACCCGGCCAAAACGCGGTTCGCTACCCGGCCAAGCTCTGGTGAATCCCTTTAGCCGCGAGCTTCCCCGCCTGAACGGCGTCGACGATCTCGGCTCCGCCGCTAACACAGTCACCACCTGCGAACAGTTTCGGTATGCTGGTCGCCAAGCTGGTCGGATCAACGACTACGTGCCCGCGATCGACGGTCAGTTCCGGAATCGACCGCAGGAAGTCGTAGCAAGGATCCTGGCCCAGCGCTTCAATCACCATGTCAGCCTCGATCTCGAACTCGCTTCCGTCCACGGTCCGGACCCGAGCCGCTCGACCCGAGCCGCTTAGCTCCGTGCGCACAAACTCCACACCGCCGACCCTGCCATCTCGAGCAACGATGCGGTGGGGTTGGGCCAACCAAACGAAACCGACTCCGTCTGACCGAGCCAGCTCATACTCATAGCCGAACGCAGGCATGCTCGCGGCATCACGCCGGTACGCGATCGTGACCTCCTCCGCTCCGAGCCGAATGGCCGCCGTAGCGACATCGATGGCCGTGTTGCCCGCGCCGATGACCACCACGCGCTGTCCTACCTCGCACTCCTCGAACGGCTTTCGGTGGGTCTGAAAGATGAACTCCAGGGCTTCCCACACGCCCGGAAGTTCCTCCCCTTCGATCCCCAGCGACGCCGTCACCCCCAACCCGATGCCGAGAAAAACCGCGTCGTACTCGTCCAACAAGCGCCGCAGGCCGGGACCATCAATCGCCGAGTTCAGCCGAATCTCGACGCCAAGCTGCTGCACAAGGGCTACCTCACTCAGCGCGAACTCGGTCGAGATCTTGTAGGCCGCGATCCCCAGAGTGTTCAATCCGCCAGCCACGTCGCGGGATTCAAAGACCACCACTTCATGACCGTATTTGCGTAGCTCATGGGCGCAGGTAAGGCCGCCGGGTCCGCTTCCCACGATCGCCGCACGTCGGCCGGTGGCGGGCCCAGTGCGAAAGAACTCCCGCCCGGAGGCGGTAGCTTGATCGCAGGCGAAACGTTGCAGCCGTCCGATCTGCACGGGTGCTTCGCTGCGCAGGTGGTCGACGCAGGCTCCCTCGCAGAGCACTTCCGTGGGGCAGGCTCGGGCGCAGGAGCCGCCGAAGATGTTGGCGTCCAAAATCGTTCGAGCCGCCGCGATCGAGTGCCGGTGGAGAATGTTGCGGATAAACCTCGGTACGTCGATCTGGGTGGGGCAGGCCCGCGTGCATGGCGCGTCGAAGCAAAACAAGCAGCGCCCCGCTTCAACGACAGCCTCGCCGTCGGTCATCGCCGGTTCCAGATCGGCAAAGCGAGCAGTCAATTCTTCTGGCGTCAGTTTGGCCATGAAAAGGCAGTCTATGCTGTGGCACCTAGGTTGGACAAGCCTCGATCTTGATCCTGTGCAGATGGGGAGGCACCCACTTGCAGTCCGGGCCAGAATGAACCAAACTGGTTTGGCGCGTGGGAAGCGTGCCCAGCGCCGCTGCGCTCGATCAATGCCACCCGGCGACGCCACTCGAGGCGGTTTGATCTCCGGGAGAATGCGAGATGCGTGACACCCGAAATCTGGATAGTTCCACCGCGGGCGGTGAGGGGCTCGGAGCGGCGATCAAGGATCTGGAACGCCGAATGCGAGCTCTGAGCGAACGGGCCGCCGGTGGCTGCGAACAGTTGGGGCTTCGTGTCGGCCGCTTGAATCTCGATACGCCGCGCGGGTGGATCGATCTTCAAGCCGAACTCGGCCAACGCCTGCATACCATGCGCGCCCCGCGGGCGGCAATCGACGACCTGCAATCCATCGCCGCGGCCTGGCTGTACTGCTACCACCAGCTGACCTATCTGACCGGCACGCGACCGGTATGGAACACCTGATAGCGACTTTGGGCTTCTGCATCGACCATCAATTCGCAGCATTCATTCCCCGATCGGCCGGCGGGTGATGACCGACTGTCGGGGTAGCACCCGCGGCTTGGCAGGCCAATCATGGGTCGCAGCCGACTCGCCCGGGTCAGACGGGCCCGGTAGTGGCGTCATTTCGGCGAGCATGCTTCGAGAGCTACCCGATGCGGTGGAATGCCGCTCAGCGGAGGAAAGGCGTTCATTCGCATGGAGAGGGGACGAAGCACAATGAGGCCGTTACAGGCTGTTGGAGTAGGGCGATAGTGTTGCCGGGTGGGCGGTAAGCGGAGTGAATGGTACCCCAGGGGTGCAAACCTATCCCGCTGCCGAACGCGTGGTCCGGTGAGCGTATTCTGCTGCGGGATGGGCGCTGCTGGGTGGGGTTGTTCCGGACAGTCTGGCAGGCGGGGGGGGGGCTACGGGCGTCGCGGAGTTCACGCTGGCGAGCAACGTCGGCTATGCGCATTGTGGAGTACTTTATTATGGTATACTGTAATAACAGAATAACAGGATATACTATCAACAGGAGGTTGCGGACGGTGGTGCGTGGGAAAACAAGAGTCCGGCGTGTTCAGCCTGACTCGGCGGTGTGAATCGACCACTCGGGTGCACTCGAAAACGCGGTGCATAAAAGCCGCCAGTCGACGGCCATGTGGAGGGGATCGCAATGGGTGTTCCTTGCCCGTCGTAGATCGTGGGTCGCGTGACACCTTTGGACTGCCGCCGTTGTTCTGAGGTGGTGATCATTCGCTCGCCAAGGCCGGGGTCGAGGGCCACTGGCATGTTGCAAACGTGCGCCAGCGACTACGTCCGCAGGCGAAACAGCCAGTCCGAGCCAACGCGGCGGACCTCCACGTTGGGCCATACTTGAGCGGTCGACAACGTGGCGGAACCCAGGCCGGCGAAGGCCTGTACGGCATGCAGACCCCCGATCAGGCGGGGCGAGACAAATGCAAATACTTCGTCCACCAGATTCGCATCCAGTAGAGTGCTCGTTATCGCCGCGCCGCCTTCCACCAGGACGTTGGTCCAGCCTCGCTTTCCCAGGAGGCGAAGAAGCGCAGGAAGACTGGGACGCGAGCCGGCAGGACGAACCGTGGTGATGTCGCCGCCGGAGGCGATCAATCGGCGAGCCCGGAGTGAATGACGCTGAGCACTGGAACGGATGGTGACGATTTCGACCGGGGCGCGAAGGGGCGCGGCGAAGAGCGACGCGGTAGGGGGGGTACGCAGGTGGGTGTCCAATACCAGCCGGGTCGCGACGCGCCGCACCTTGGTGTTGCGGGCGGTCAAGCGGGGGTCGTCAGCTAGCACCGTTCCCACTCCGACGATCACCGCATCCACACGAGCGCGAAGCCGATGCACCAGGCGCCGAGCACCTTCGCCGGAAATCCACTGGGAGTCGCCGCGGCGGGTGGCGATCTTGCCGTCCAGGCTCTGGGCCCACTTCGCGATCACATAGGGCATCCCGGTCCGCAACATCTTGAAATAGGGCCTATTGAGCTGCTCGGCCTCCGGCTGGCACAGTCCGACATCCACCCGGATACCGGCTGATCGCAGCTGTCTGAGTCCACGACCGGCGACCAATGGCCCGGGATCTTCGGCGGGGACGATCGCACGGCGGATGCCGGCCTCGATTAACGCACGAGTGCATGGCGGGGTCTTGCCGAAGTGGCCGCACGGCTCCAGTGTGACGTATGCGGTCGCACCGCGGGCACTCGCTTGGGCTCGAGAAAGGGCATCCACCTCGGCGTGTGGTCCACCAAAGCGCCTGTGATAGCCTTCCCCTACAATCCGCCTGCCCCGAACCAGCACGCAGCCGACCATCGGATTGGGCTCGACGTATCCTTGACCTCTCTTGGCCAGCGTCAGTGCCCGCAACATGAATTGGCGGTCCAGCTTGCTAAACGTCACCTAGCGGCCCCCTGACGCGTTTGCCGGATTCGTCGTCGCTGGACCAGGTGCGGGTGGTTGCTATAATGCACCGTGTAGTGGGAGGATTGACTATGATTCGAGCGATCATCGGGCGAATGGCGGCCACCATCACGGTCTCAGCGTTTCTGGTGCTCTGGCAAGCTGCTCCGGCGCTGGCCCAGCACACGGTGAGCGCGCCGAGAGGAGAGAGCAAGGCTCTCTTCGAGTGGGTACTGGCGGCCCTGTTCACCGGTGTTTGCGTGGCCATTGCCTTCATGAACCCCAAACGGTCGCACCTGAGCTAGCCTGCCCGCGACCCACAGAATGATGTCCCTCTACGGCGATCCTTGGCTCGGAGCCAAGGTGGCGGCCGGCGGCGGTCCGGACGCACGAGCCCCGGTTACACACCCTATACCCTGAATTGGAGAACAATCCCATGAGCAAGAAATCGATCATCGTCGGACTGATCGGTGTGAACCTGGCCCTGGTGGTGGGGCTGGTGTTCACCACGGCGGCGTTGCCGACCGCCCAGGCCCAACCCGGTGGGGCGGTGGGGGGGGGGTACGCGATGATCACCAACCGTATCGACACCAATACCGACGCGCTTTTCCTCCTGGATGCGAAGGCACAACGGCTCCACGCCTTCGTGCCCGATCGGCGGCAGGGCGGAAGGCTCACCTACGTCAATTACCGCAACCTGAAACCCGACTTCACTCCGCCGAAGTAAGCGATAGGTGGGGGAGACTGCTACGAGGTATTGCGCGTTCCAGGGCGTGAGTGGAGCAGGTAGCGGCCGGCGCCTCCCCGGCCATCGCGCTGCGACCCGTTCGGCGCTGGTTGGAAAATGAAGTCACGACGATGTCAAGAAGGCAGACCATCCGATAGGAAAACCAATCATGGATTCGAAAGACTTAAGCATCGGCATCCTGAGCACGACGGCCGTGATCCTGCTCACCGGGCTGTTCATTATCAGCTCCCGACCCGAGCCGGCCCAGGCATCTGGAATGACCGCCCAGAGCGGGGACTACGTGATGATCAACGGCATGCTTCACAATGATGAGGAGTTGGTCTACGTCATCAATACCGCCACTGAATACATGGTGGTGTACACGCTGAATGTCCGAGCGGGGCAGATTGTGGTCGCCCATGGCCCGGAAGACCTCAAGACGATGAGGGAGCGAACGGGCGGCCGCGGGTGACCGGCAGGACAACCCTAGGCGGCGTGCCAGCCCGTACACCGACCCAACGGCGGAGCGCTCGATCGTTGTCCCTTATTCGCGCCTGGCCAGGGTTGGGCGGGTTTTCAATCTCCGCCCGTACCTGTGCATGCCCAAGCAGGTCAATGGTTGACGCTGGCCGCTTGGGCATGAATCGCCTGCGGAAACAGGATGTTGTTCTCTTTGTGAACGTGCCGATGCATGTCCGCCTCAACCTCGTGTAGACCGTCGAGCCATGCTCGGTAGGTGTTGCAGGCCTCATCCGGAGGCTCATACCCGTGGGTAAGGGCTCGCAACTTCCTCAGCGCCCGAGCGGCGTTGTCGTGTTCGTCCTCCAAACCGGCAATCGGGTTCTCGATGCCCCCACAATGAAACTGCGGAACGGACTCGGCGCCGTCGAGCGACTTGATCATGGGGAACAGAATCTGTTCCTCCTTATCCATGTGCGACTCCAGTTCGGCTCGCAGCGAGGTGAACACCTCCTGGCAGGTGACCACCTCCGGATGCCGATCGCCATGTGCTGCTACGACCTTGGCCCCCATCGCCTCCAATCGCGGAAGCTCCCGGCGCAGATAAGCGTGATGCGTTGAGACGATGTGATCGATCAGATCCGTCATTTTGCCCTGCGACCAGTCGACATCTTCTTCTCCGGCAGAGCACGCGTCCGATTCGTCAAGCGCCTCCAGCACATCATTCAGGGCGTGGCCGGCCTTGGAGCAAGCCGCATCGAGCGGCTGCTTCCCGCCACAGCAATAGTCGATTCCGAATCGTTCGAACACACGTGACCTACTCGGACGCTCAGTCACCCATTCACCGACGGTTCGCTTGCTTCCAGTCGTCATAGCTCATTACCTCCTTTGTCCCCATCAGCCAAAACACTGTTGTGTCACGACGCGCTGGGGATTCCTTCCAAGTGCGGCTCTCGCTCTTGCTTGATTGACCAACCGGTCTTGAGTCCCACTATGAACCAGGCGAGAGCCATGATTCCGCTTGCGAAAATCGTGTCGCCGATTACACGAAGCCATCTAAGTGTGCCCAACACGTCCGCTTGCAGAAACTCCGCGGACCGTGCGTACCACATTCCGTGCTCCACGCTGGCCCAAGTCTGCATGAGTCCTACCGGCAGTACGCTGATCAAGACCATCAACGTTAACCCAATGTTGATTGACCAAAAGGCGTAGGACAGAACCCGTGTACGCCACTCCTGACGTACAGCTACCCCCTTGAAACAAAAGAGCATCAGTCCAATGCCGAGCATGCCGTAGACGCCAAACAGCGCGGTATGGGCATGTACGGCCGTGGTGTTCAGCCCCTGCATATAATAAAGCGCGATCGGAGGATTGATCAGGAAGCCGAACAGACCGGCGCCGACCAAGTTCCAGAATGCTACCGCCACGAAGAAGTAGATCGGCCACTTGTAGGCCGAGACCCACGGGCGGGCGCGACTGAGTTTGAGACTCTCATGCGCTTCAAAACCGATGAGTACCAGCGGGACCACTTCGAGGGCACTGAAGGTGGCGCCGAGAGCCAAAATCGCCGTCGGTGTCCCGGTAAAGTAGAGGTGGTGAAACGTTCCTATGATGCCGCCACTCAGGAAGATCGTCGTGGACAACAGGGCGGCGGCTGTCGCCGTGGACGCGCGCAGCAACCCCATACGTACGAACAGAACAGCGATCACCACCGTCGCGAACACCTCGAAGAAGCCTTCGACCCACAGATGGATGACCCACCAACGCCAATACTCGGCAATGGCCAGGTTGGTTTGTCGCCCCCACATCAATCCCGCACCGTAGAACAAGGCGATAGCCGCGGATGCGATGAGGAAAAGCGCCAGAAGACTACGGTTCTCACCCGGTGTCCTGATCGCAGGCCACAAGGCACGCAGCATCAAGCCGAGCCAAAGGAACAACCCGACGAAGAGAAAGATCTGCCAAAAACGGCCCAGATCGACATACTCATAGCCTTGATGTCCAAACCAGAAGTTTTCCGCCATTCCGAGGCGTTGCTGTACGCCGAGCCATTCGCCAACCATTGAACCGATAACGATTACCACCAGGCAGCCCCATAGGACATGGACGCCGAGGCGTTGAAACTTGGGTTCATGGCCCGAGACTGCCGGTGCCATGAACAAACCCGTGCCCAACCACGCGGTGGCAATCCAGAAGATGCCAAGCTGAGTATGCCAGGTTCGGGTCACCGCGTAGGGCAACCACTTGGCCAGCGGAATGCCATAGAAACCCGATCCCTCGACCGCATAATGTGCCGTGATGGCACCGAGTCCGACCTGCACGACCATCAGCCCCGTCACCAGCCAAAAATACTTCAACGTCGCTTTCATGGAGGGCGTTGGTGTAAGGCTCAGCAAGGGATTGGACTGCGGGATGTTGTGGGGAGCTTCTTCCTTCTCACGGGCCACCGCGAAGTACCAGGAAAGTGCCCCGATCCCCGCGAGCAGAACCACGAAGCTGACCACCGACCACACCACGATGGCGCCGGTCGGGCCATTGTCGATCAAGTCTTCCGCCGGCCAGTTGTTCGTGTAGGTGATGTCCTTACCAGGCCGATTCGTCGAGCACGCCCAGGAAGCCCAAAAGAAGAAAGCGTTTAGTTTGTGTCGCCGCACCGATGTCTTGATCGAGTTCGGAGGAATGGCGTAGGCGTCGCGAAGTTCCTGGAGCGTCTCATCGTCTCCGAACAGCTTCGTGTAGTGCGTTCCCACTGCGCGAATCGCTTCTGCTCGTCGAGCGGAGACCGTCAAGTCGCCCGTCTGCGGATCGTAGGTATTACTGCGCAACTCGGTCTTGACCCGTTGGCGAAGGGCTGCCTGTACCTCTTCGTGCACGGACGCGTATTCGCTGCGGTACTCATCTTGGGCCCAATGCTCCAGGAGCCAGACGGCCTCGCGGTGCAGCCAGTCGGCGGACCAGTCAGGGGCCACGTAGGCCCCGTGGCCCCAGATGCTGCCGACCTGCTGGCCGCCCATCGATTGCCACACGTTCTGGCCATCGCGGATCTCCTGGCCGGTGAAGACCACGTGCCCATCGGCGGTGACGACCCTGTCGGGGATGGGCGGAGCTTCGCGGTAGATCACCAGCCCGTAGTACCCCAGCACCGAAAATGATCCGATAATCACCGCTACAAAAGCTAGCCACAGCCGTTTCGTGTTCATTCTTCAAGTTCCATGCCCGAATACGCCTCTTTGGGTCCAAATCTCCTCTTGACTCTTCGACTATAGGGACTACAATCTGGATATCAAGGCCCAAATAGTTAAAATTGGAGCGTTCGCATGATTTCACCCACCGCCGAGTACGCCCTTAGAGCCATAGTGGCCATCGCCCAGAGCAGCGGGGGGGCCGTCGTGACCCCCACGATCGCGGAGATCACCAGGGTGCCGCCAGGCTATTTGCCCAAGGTTCTGCAGACCCTGCGTCGGGCGGGGTTGGTGCATTCCAAGCGCGGGCTGGGCGGAGGGTTCACCCTGGCCAGACCAGCGGAGGAGCTGACCGTTCTTGAAGTCGTAAACGCCGTAGACCCGATCAAACGGATCGACCGCTGCCCCCTGGGGATCGATTCGCACGGAACGAATCTTTGCCCACTGCATAAGCGACTTGACGAGGCCACCGCGTTGGTGGAGCAGTCGTTCGCTTCGACCACGATCGCCGAGCTACTCGCCGAGCCGGGGCGGAGCACGCCACTCTGTCAGCCCGTCAAACCAATCGACCTTGCGATGCCGTCCAAGAGAGGAACTTGAATATGACAAACAGCTTCACGACTGTCGGACCTGATCTGATGCTGCCGGAGTTGTTGGAAGCGCACCCACACGTACGCCCGATTCTCGATCGCTACGGCCTGCGGGGATGCGGCGGGTCGTTAGGTCCGGCAGAGTCCATCGAGTATTTCGCCCGCGTACACGGCGTTGATGTCCGGCAGATCGTTGACGAACTCAATGCTGCGATTCAAGACCCCGACTCGATTAGCAGCGAGGAGCAACGTTCGGCCGGCGATTCCCTGGATGAGTTGGCCGACACGATCTACCGCCGATTTTTCAAGGCCGGAATCGTCGTGATCATGACGGCCGGCGCCGTTTGGGGCGCCATCCTACTCCTGCGCATCGGATTCAAGGGTTCGTTCACCGCTCTGCCCATTCACGAAATCAACGCCCACGGTCACGCCCAGATCTTCGGCTGGGTTGGGCTCTTCGTGATGGGATTCGCTTACCAAGCCTTTCCCCGAATGAAACACACCAGCCTTTGGCGCCCGGATCTGGCCAACATGACGTTCTACCTAATGGTGTTCGGCGTCTTTGCCCGCGCTCTCGGGGAACCGCTATTTCACATACCGGTGTTTCGTGGTCTGGCGGTAGTGGCCAATCTTGCTGAGGTCGTCGCGATTGGGATGTTCCTCACCATCATTCTGAAAACGCTCCTGAGCAGCGGAAAACGACTTGAACGGCATGACGGGTTCATACTGGCTTCCATGGCCTTTTTCCTCTTGCAGGCCGTCTACGATCTGGGCTTTCTGTACGCAACAACGGCGCCCGGCATGGCTCCAGAGCGTCTTCTCTATCTTGTGTCCGTGTATCAAGCGCCGCTGCGAGACCTCCAAATCCACGGCTTCGCCCTGCTCATGATCCTCGGCGTCGGGTTGCGAATGTTGCCCGCACTTTTCGGCCTGCGAGCGCCGAACGCGATCGCGGTGCGGGTGGGGCTTGGGTTGTTGGTTTGCGCGGTGCTCGGCGAAGCGACCATGTTCATCCTCATGCGCCGTTACGGCGGCCCGTTCGCCACCGGCGGTTTGCTCATTTCGATGTTGTTGATCGCAATCACCAGCGTCGGGCTCACCCTGCGGTGGGGCGTATTGGCCCGGCCTACGGAATCCGATCGCAGCGTCAAGTTCGTGCGGGCGGCGGTGATCTGGTTGCACGTGTCCATGCTGATGTTGGTGCTCGCACCGGTGTACATGTACGTCGTACTACCCGCCGTGGAGTCGCTATCGCCAAGTGGGCATCGGGCCGTGGAGATCGGCTTCTCGCATGCGTACGGTGGGGCGGTGCGGCACGCTATCACGGTCGGCTTTATCAGCCTGATGATCTTAGGTATGGCTGCCAAGATCGTGCCCACCCTGAACGGCGTGGACATTCGTCAACTGCGCTCGCTGTGGATTCCATTCTTCCTGGTGAACACCGGTTGCCTCATGCGTGTGTCCTTTCAGATTGGAACCGACTTCGCCGATTGGGCCTACCCGGTCACCGGCGTGAGCGGATTGTTGGAAGTGGCCGGTATCGGCATCTGGGGGCTGCATCTCTGGCGTATCATGGCCGGCTGGCGCCCGGTAGCGGATGCAGCGGTCCAGCGGCCGTCCCGTATCACCGCCGACGATAAAGTTGGCTGGATTGTGCAATGGTTCCCCGCCACGCTCCCGGTTCTGCTCGCCAAAGGTTTCGCCCCGCTTCAGAGTCCAATCCTCAGACGCACGTTAGCGCGGGCAGTATCCCTGCGTGCAGCCGCACGACAGCACAACCTCGATGCGGAAGCCCTGGTCGCCGAGTTGAACTCGGTGGCCGGACTTGCAAGGGATGTTGATGGAAGCCATACGAAGCGCCACGAACAGCAAGACCACACCGTCGCTCGGAGTGATATCTCCTTGCCCGTCCTGTGAGATCATCGCGCCCGAAAACTTGAGAGTCCAAGCAGGGCGAAAGTGCCGCCACCCTGAACTGCAACGGGTGAATCTCGCGGTCACGGTTTCGGCCCAGTTCGCCTGCCTGGTCGGTGAGGGTGAGGAAAACTGCGACACGGCCGACCGGGACAGCGACGAAACTGTGGACCATGTCGACGTGGGTTTCTTCCAGGTCCGCTCGGCACCGCGCCAAGAACGGGCTGTTGCACGCGCCAGGAACAGGCCGCAGCTATGTACCGACTGGCGCCTGGCCTGGGCACTATTGCCTTATGGCGACCGGTAGGGCAATTGGGCGGTGATATGCAACATAACATATATTATCGGACGTTCATAAGAAGGGCTGAATCGCCCTCCGAAGCTGCCTACCTGCTACTTTGGGCGGTGCTTTGGCCATCCGAAGAGCGTCCGTACAGCCCCAAAGCCCTCTGGGGCCGATTCGACGGTCTGCCCCGGCCTCTCGAACCCTCCGATCACGAAATCCTCTCCGCCGACACCGCTCTCCTGGGGCTACCCGGCTGGGGTGGCCCGTTTGGGGTGGTTTCCGGGCACCGGCAACGACGCCCCGTTCCTTACGAAATCGCGCCCGGCGACTCAGAAAGACACGCCTCCCACTGTTTCGCTCGGGGAGTCGCTGAGTCAAAAGCGCCGGGACGCCTGGTTCGCCCTGCGGCTTCGGGCTTGGATCCGTGGCATCCAGGATTGGGCCTGCCCCAACGCCGTCTCCTTCGCGGCCGCCTCGTACCAGGATCTCATCCCGTCGCCTGCGGGCGAAGACGCCGGTCTTTCAATAGCGGCTCGAGGGCAAGGGTCACCATCAGCAGATTTCTGCCGGCGCGGGTGAGCTCGTAGAGATCGCGTTCCTTTGGGCCGATCAGCCCCGCCAGCCGCAACTGGTTCACATGGTGATACAAAGGCCCCGGTTTCAGCCCGGTCACTTTTTGCAGGCTCCGGTACACTCCCGGTCCGTCGAGAAGCATCGTCAGAATCTTGATCCGGACCGGATGCCCCATGGCGGCCAGGGCCAGGCTCAGATGCCGAGTAGACTTCGGCCCGCTACCGCCAAGACGAGCCGGCGCCACGCTTGGTTTCACCCGCGCGCCTCCGCGTGGGCCAAGGTTCCCCAGCCGATCGCACGCGATCACCGTCGCGTCGATTTGCCCCCCCACCGTTTCGACCAGCGCTACCACCACGCCTAGCCCATCGGGCGGCCGTTGCCTGCGTAACCCGGCAAAACAGGAGGTTAGCAACCCGGTGGCCAATGCCGACGACTTCCTTCCCTTGCCCCCCCTGCTTGCCGTCTTCGAGTGGCCGGTCCTGTTTTGTGGGACCGTGCGACCCGCCTTCGACGGATTCTTTCGGGTTTTGCTGCCAACTCGCTGGCTTGTGCTACCAGCCCTGCGGCCAGCACGGCTCCTATTCTGCTTGCCTTTCTCCCCCACCGTCCCTGGGCTGCTCTTCGCCGTCCGTCGTCCCGACCCCTGTGCCTTGACCAGTTTTCCCTTTGATGCTCTTGTTTTGACGGACCGACCCTTGTCGATTTTTGTCTTGGCGGCTGACCCCTTCGCGGCCGGCGCCCGTCCGGATTTCCTCTTCTCTGCTCTCGCACTTCCAGAGTTACCGCCGACACTCGACCGTCGGTTGCTTGCGGGGCTTACTGGTTTCTGGGTCCATCGCCCCCCTACCGCCCCCCTACCGCCGCTCACCCTAGCCACCCGTTTCAGCGATGGTTTGGGCGAGCCCTTGACCACCCGTTTCAGCGATCGATTAGCCGCGCCCTTCGCTACCCGTTTGCCCGACGCCCCTGCCGCCGCATTTGTCTTGCGTTTGAAGGATGGCGCAATCGTCCGTTTCCGTTTGCTCTGCCCTCCTCGGGCTGCACTTGGGCTCGCTTTCCGCCGCGTCTTGCTCACCTTCGCCCCGCCCGCGGCCCGAAACTTCGTTCCGTTGCTCGCCGCCCCCCTGTCTCCTGCACTCGTCGTTCCACGCGCATTCATGCCCGTCTCCTTGATGTCCTAGGATACCATTATCCTAGGATAACATAATACCATTGTATACGACGAGGATCCCGATGGGTCAAGTGCCATTCCCCCGCTTTTTTTTGGGCTCTGCTCGCCAAACGGGACGGTCCCGATGGCCTCCTCATGATCGCGCGCTAAATCCCGGCCCGATTCCACTCCGCCCGCCCGCGGAACTGAGGCCCCACCAACCACTTCGTAGGCCCCCAAGTACCCCGCCTTCTCAGTCGAAATAGCGACGCTGGGTAACGTCCGGCGAGTCGGTTCGGATCACGGACTTCCACAAACCGCCGGCCTGCCCAGCCGCTCCCTCCTGGCTGGGTTTCGGTATCGCCCTCCCCCACCAGGCGTTTTCGACAAGCGAAAACGCACTCCATGCCATTCACAACGGGCATGGGGTCTATCATAGGCCACGACCCCACAGGGCCTTGCAGCCAATCGGGACGCCTGGGTCTCATATCCACGCTGCCGGCGATTCCTTGACGGCTAAGTCGCGCTAGGCGACGAACCCTGGCCCCCCTCCATCGCCAGCCGTCCGGGCCTGGTTATCGCCCCTCGCCAACGCGGACGGTGCCAGGGCCTGACACGAAGAACCCGTCAACCCCGGCCGTGTCGCCCTGGAAGGTGCGTTTGTGCGGGACCACGAAGCTTCTCGAGCGCCCGCCGAGGTTACCGACTACTCGTTCCAGACCCACGAACAAGGCGGTTCCACCGTGGCGGTACATCATGGGGTACTCATGTGCCGACTCCTGCTCGATATCACCGTGATAGGTCTTTGTGACCTTCGCGGGCGTGAGGTTCGCGGCGCTCGTGTCCTAGCTCACAAACCGCGTCCTCACTCGGTCGGACGTCGTCAGCGAAGCCGTTACCGTTTACGCGACTGACGAACCAAAAGTCCAACCTGCGGAGGAACTGCTCCGGGCCTCACCAAAGTCGATGACCCTGCTCCGGGCGTCGACGTATCCAAGCAAACGCTCCACGAGTACGCGCGACGTGTGCCGAATAGAAAACCCGACTAGCCACGCGATATGGCCGTCCTGGCTGGGCGCAGCTCGTCAGCTTCGACGCTCACCGCCCAGGCGGGTTTCACGTCGGGCGCCACGGCTAGGGGAAACGTACGATCATATGGCGGAGGCACAGGTGATCGCCGTCCTGCCATCAGACGACCATTCTGCAAAGCGCCTCGACGGTTTTCCAATTGCGCGTAGTGGCGGCCACCTGGAGTTGGTGTTCTAGGAAGACGTTGTTGAGCTTTGTTCGCCCGTAGCCGTTTGGGCAATGGAGTAGCACCTCTTGCCGACTGACGACAAGGGCGTCGCCGCGGGTATCGACACGTTCAAGCTGTCGAACAAGCTTTGCCGTCGGACGCGATGCGAGAAACGTTGCATGAACCTTGGTTGGGTCCATTCGGGCGTGTGACGCAAACGGGTTGTTCTTCACGATGTGCTGCAACTCGGCGGGCGTACGTATGATTGCGCGCGCGTTGAGGCCGAAGTGTGATTCGAGAAGGCTTTCGACCATTGCAGCGACCTTGGCGCCACTGGTCAGTTTGCAGTCGAAGACGAGGTTGCCGCTCTGGAGATAGGTGCGGACGTTGGTTAGACCTCGGGCTTCGCAACTCTCGCGTAACGTGGCCATGCGGAGCTTGCCCTTTCCCGCAACGTTGATGCCGCGTAGCAGCGCTACGAATGTGGCCATTAAAGAACCCTCATGCATGTTGCCGGTGACTGCGGCACCGTAACGGACTTCGTGGAAGGAAGGGTGCCGGACATATGTGCGTGTCAGGATGGTTTTCCTTGCCTTCTTCTACGGATCATTCTGACACCTTTGCTTCGGTCCGCAGCGCCACGGAGCGTTCGCCGACTTCCGACTATTGTGTCCCTTCCGACGTTTCGACTGTCGTGGCCCTGGCGACATGCCCTCCCCCGGGCGCCGCGCCCGAGCAATCATCCGGCCTCTGGCTGGCGATCGGCCTCGGTCCCCCGGCCGGACCAGCCGACAACCGTGATCTGGAGTCGTCGGGCCATCTCCAGCATCCGCTCACGCTCGATGATCACCGTGGTGCCGGCTTCGATGACCAAGACACGTCCGCCATGACGATGCAGCTTCTCGATCGTGTCGGGGCCCACCGTCGGCACATCGAAACGCATGTCCTGATTCGGCTTGGCCGCTTTGATCAGGATCCATCCGCCTCGCGAGCAGAGATCGCCGGCCCGCTCGATCATTCGATCGGTGCCCTCGATGGCTTCGACGGCGATGACCTCCGTCTCCTTGACCGCGACGGATTGGCCGATGTCCAACCGACCCATCTCCTTGGCGATGTTCCAGCCGAAACGGATGTCCTTCCACTGTTCCGCCGATGGGGCACGGTCGGTCAGGACCGCCTCGGGAGCCAAGGCGTCCGTGCAGTACCGCACACAATCGTCCAAATGGATGTTCTTCTTGGCCAGCACGTCGGCCACGGCGCCGAGCACGGTGTCATTTCGCTTGTCCTTGAGACCGAAGAACCAGAGCCGAGCCGTCGTCCAATCGGGCATGAGGCTAAGCATTCGGAAACGCCCATACATGTCCGTCTTTCGCACCCAACCCGCCATGACTGCCTGATTCACCCGGTGGCGCCGCAAGAAGCGAATCCACCCGCCGAGCCGGCCGATTCCGAACCAACGGAACACGTCGGCTAGCGACTGCAAGTCGGGGTCTGCCAAACCACGAAGGCCGATGATAACTACCGATCGCCCCTGCCGTCTGGCGCCCTCGGCTACCAGAAAAGGAAAACCCCCGGCGCCGGCGATGATTCCGACGGGCGTTTCACGGAGAGACCCGGCGACGATGTTGTTCGGCTGGCTGGTCACCGGCTGGACGCGCTCGATCCTCCGCTTGGCCTCTTCTCGCCTTCGACGAGTTGGGTCAACCGGTCGATCTCAGCTTGCATCTGGCGGATTTGAAGCCTCATGGCTGGCAATCGCTGCACAAGAATCAACTGCCGACGAGCGTCGCCGCTAGGTACGGCCGGGAGGCCCATGATCTTCTGGTCGGCTGGGATATCGGCGAGAACACCGGACCTACCGGCCACCTGCGTACGATCACCAATGGTCACATGGCCGGCGACGCCGACTTGCCCGCCCATAACAACGTGATTCCCCACGTCCACCGAACCGGCGATTCCCACCTGAGCAACCATCATGCAATCCTCGCCAATCTTGGTGCCGTGGCCGATGGCGATCAGGTTGCTGAACTTGGTGCCCCGCCCAATGCGGGTGACACCCAGCGTGGCCCGATCGATAGCACATAACGCACCAATCTCAACGTCGTCACCCAGTTCAACGTGCCCAGCCTGTGGGATCTTGATCCACTTCCCATCCACCGGAGCGTAGCCGACACCGTCCTGGCCGATCACTGTGCCCGCATGGATGGTCACCCGATGTCCCAGCTTGGAACCGTCGTAAATGACGGCATTGGCGAAGAGAGTGACCTCATCGCCGATCGTCACTCCCTTTCCGACGTAACAACCGGGATAGATCGTCGCTTTGGCCCCGATGACCACGTCCGCTTCGATGGAGACGCCGGCGGCAATGTTGGCTCCCGGCCCGATGCTGGCCTTTGGACTGATGTCGGCCGCGTCGCTGAGCCCCCATTGAGGATGTTGCCGTCGGCCGTGAATCGCGTCCACGGCGAAGGCGACCGCGGCATAGGGATTCTGACAGCGGAGTTTGACGCATCGTCCGTTGGGCGGGGCGTTGTTTGACACCAGAACGGCGGACGCTCGGGTGGTGGTCAGCTGTTTGCGGTACTTGGGATTGGCCAGGAAGCTCAGTTCGCCCTCGACGGCGTCGGCGAGCGTATTGACCGCCCGCACCACGACCGACGGGTCACCCTCGATCCCACAGGGCATCCCCTTTTCAGCGAGAATGCCGACCAGTTCGGAAAGCGTTAACTCAGGCACGCAGCAATCCTCGACACCCCTGTCCGCCGTAGGCGGATCGTCCGCCCCCGGATAGACCGAGATTCTAGGGCGTGGGCGCTGCGGGTGTCAACGCTGACGGCGGGGTGTGAAACCGGTTTCTAAAACCGGTGGGGCTGGCGGAGGGGTCGGCGTTCGGGGCGTCACCGCGTGTGGTAGGAAACGGTGCCGTGGCGGCGGCGGGCGAGTTCGCTGCGGTAGCGGCGGCCCAGCGTGTCCGCGTGAGCGCGGAGCCAATCGGTCAATCGCGTCGGACCGGCCGGCAGCGAATCGGTATGTAGAAGATCAGCCATCAAACCCGTGATCTCCTCGCGGGTGATGACCACGTCGCCCACCAGCTTACCGATGATTGCTCCGATGGCGTAGCCGATCGACGGCGGCAGGGAGATGATCGGCTTGTCTTCACCGATGATGGTACCGATTTGCCGGACGAGCTCGCGGTAGGTGAACGTCTCCGGACCGATGGCGTCGATGATGCAGTTCTCCCGGCTGGTACCCTCACGGACCGCCAGGGCCGCCAGGTCGTCGACGAAGATGGGCTGGAGCCGATATCGCCCGTCACCGAAGACGCCGAACACCGGAAACGTGCGCAATACCCAGGCGATGTTGTTGATGAGGATGTCCTCGTCACCAAACAGAACCGTCGGGCGCAGGATCGCGTATGACAGACCGCTTTCAAGCAACGCACGTTCCAGGCGAGCCTTGCCGCTGAAATACTCCAGATCGGAATCCTCGGAGGGGTTGGTGATGCTGACGTGCACGATGCGCTCGACGCCCGCCTCGCGCGCCGCCTCGAACAGTATAAGCGTGTTCGCCACGGCGGTCGCGTGCTTGAACGTGGCGTGGTTGAAGCGGACCCAATAGGTGTTGTACAAGACGGACGCCCCGCGCAGCGAATTGATGAGTCGATTCGGTTCATCGAAATGAAACGGATGAGCCTCGATTCTGGGGCCGAGTTCGTCGCCTCTTCGCGGTGAGTTTGTCAGCGTGCGCACTTCAAGCCCAGCGTCGAGCAGGCGCCGAGCAATGTATCGGCCGGAGTAGCCGAACGCCCCGGTGACGACTTGCACTCCGCCCTGGATCTTGCGTTGAGCGGCCGACGCTACCGATGCGACAGGCGGATCACCTGACTCTCGATAATGCTCAGTGATCATTCCAGTATTCGCGTAGGCGCTGGAAGTCATCTCGTTGTTGCTTCCACCGGATGGTGCGCTCGGCCTGAATCGTCGAGCGTGGCGAGTGGACCTCTACTCCAGCACGCAAGCTTCGTACAGTGGCCTGGATCGTCGACTCACCGGAAAGCGTTCTACCGGAGTGGCAATTCGTACAGTTATCCGGAAATGGCCGACCGACTAACAGCCGGCCCTTCGGGTCGCTGTGCAGTCTCCCGAGCAGGGACAGCCCGTAGAACTGGTCGCTGCCCGGGTGGGTTGGATGCAATCCACCACGCTGACCACCCAGCAACAGCGAACGGTTCATCTCGAACGACTCGAACAGTTGGTCGATATCGTGGGCTGGCGGCTCGATAGAAGCGAGCACGACACGGATCAGAACGCTCTCGACGATGCCGGTCGCCACGGGAGTGAGTTGATCGTCCAGGCAGATAAGTTGACGCAACAACACGAACCGGCTGCCGACGGGAAGATCTTCTTGTGCCCGCTCCCCTTCCGCCTCGGCCCTTTGCCGCTCCGGCCCTTCGACCGGCAGCTGGTCCAACGAAGCGCGCGGAGCTTGCATCGAACGCTGACGGCCGGTCAGCCATCTTTGCAATTGCTCTGGTGTGCCTGCGGGTTCAGGCAGGCGCCAGAACACGCGGAACACCGACCGACCGTCGGTTTGATGAGTGTGTCCAAACAGGCCGCCCTCGGCCTCCCCGTACACAATCTGCTGCCACGTACCGTGTGGGTCAAACAGATCCGCGGGCAGGTAATGGGGCGGCTCGCTGCCCTCCGGCTCAGTCCGAAACGCACGCGAGTCCACGGCCAGCTGGTAGGTGTCAGGTAACCGTCGCACTTCCTCGGCCGATAACGCCACGGCGCGCATTATGGCAGCAAGCTTGCGACTGAGGATCTGTCGATGTTGTTCATGCACTGGCGTCAGCTCGGGCAGACCGCCTTCCAGCCACATCCCGTGGCTGGCGTGTTTCGGATCGGCAGCAAGCAGGTCGAATACCGCCCAAAGATCGCGCTGCAATAATACGCGCTTGAGCGGGTCGTCAACCAACTGTGCGCCGCTCGAGCTTAGGAACTCGTCCAGGATTTCGTTGCATTTGCGAAACGGCGCATCATCGAGCAGGAACCGGGCATGTCGCCCCAGCGGCGGATCGACCACGTCGGGCCCCAGGACCACGGTCTGCGGTAGGCCGCGCACTGCCTCACCATCTACGATCACGCGGTCAACAACCTCTACCTGGCGGACATAAAACGCGGCGAACAAACGATTCCAAAGATGTTGTGGATCAGGGTCGTACACGGCGGGGGCGTCTGCCAACGCAGTGAACGCGACCGCATGGATCGCCGTAAATGCGGCCAGCAACATGGAAGATCGGGCTATCATGATCATCCTCCCGCGGAATCGGTTAGCCAGTGGTACAACAGCCGGCTAAGCACGTTGGCCCGGTATTGGGCGGTCGAACGCATATCGTCGATCGGAGCAATGTCGAGATCGAGAAGTCGGCGGATTTCATTGGGGGTGCCGAATGTCGCTCCGCCGTCCAGGGCGCTCTCCAGTGCCCGGCAGCGAAGTACCGTCGGGGCAACGCTGTTGGCCACCACTCGCCATCCATCATCGTCGTGGACCACGGCGACGCCGAGCTTGCTGATCGCCTGAGCACTGCGGGCACCGACCTTATGGAACCACTCGGCCCGACGTGTTCGGCGCGGCAGTCGTATGGCACGAATGAGCTGGTCGGGTCGGCGCACCGATTGTTTGTATCCGGTGTAATAACGGTCCAGCGGCACCTCGGTCACACCGTCAACGGATTCAAGAACGACGGTGGCGGAGTAGGCCATCATCACCGGCACACCGTCGGCCGCCGGCGATCCATTGGCGATGTTACCCGCCCAGGTGCCGCGTGTCTGGATCTGAATAGCTCCTACCTGCCGGGCTGCCTGGGCCAACAATGGGAACGCGGCTGCCACCGACGGCGATGACATTACATCCCAGTAGGTGGTCAGCGCACCGATTTCCAGCGAATCGTCGGTCAGGCGAAGCGGCTGCAATTCCGTGTGCAGGTTGGAGAGATCCAGCAGCTTCCAATCGTCCTTGACCTGATGATGCCACGAGACCAGCAGGTCGGTCCCCCCAGCCACGGGCATCAGCGGGGTGTCCGCCTTCGCCAGCATGGCCAGGGCCTCGCGTAACGATGTCGGACTAGAAACCTGCACGCGACCGATCTCCGCACTCAGCCAGGGCGCGTTCCAACCCCTCGATCACTCCGTCGTAGCCGGTACATCTGCACAGATTCCCACTCATGAACTGTCGCAGATCCAGGCCGTCGACTGCTTCCGGATGGTCCAGCAACCAGCGTATGGATATGACGATCCCCGGCGTGCAGGCTCCGCATTGGGACGTTCCGGTTTGGTTCAGGATGTCGAGCACATCGTGGGCGACCGATTCAACTGTTTCGACGCACCGACCCGCCACCTGGAACGCGGGCACCAGGCACGAGTTCACCGGGAGGCCGTCGAGCAGCACGGCACAGGACCCGCATTCGCCTTCCCCGCACCCCTCCTTGGTGCCCGGCTGGTCGCAGTCATAGCGCAAGACATCAAGCAAACGCGCATCGAGAGGGACGGTGCACGCTACCTCGACCCCGTTAAGCTTGAACGTGAGCTCCTGTTTGTCCATCACCGTTCGACCCACGTCCTAACAAGTAGCGTCCCGCGCCTCGCCGGGCGGGGGCTACGTTGACCTTTCTGAACGCGGCATCTCCTCGCCACCCCATCCGCTTGATTCAAGGCTCTCGCTGAGACGCTCCGGTGTCAGCGGAATCGCGTCGAGCGACACCCCCAACGCCTGGCAGACCGCGTTGACGATCGCCGGGGCCGGCCCGTCCATGGGCAGCTCGCCGAGCCCCTTGGCCCCGCCGGGCCCGTATTTTGAGGGCTGCTCCTCGAAGTACACTCGAATGGGCGGCAAGTCGCCGCTGGCAGGGATAATGTAGTTGGTCATCTGGTTGTTGGTCATCACACCGTCTTGCAGATGTACCTCTTCGTACAATGCCCACCCGATGCCCTGTACGACTCCGCCTTGAATCTGCCCGCGGGCCAGCGTCGGGTTCAGCACCTTGCCCACCTCCTGCAACGCGACGTAGTCGACCACCCGCACGGCAAACGTGCGCAGGTCCACCTCCACCTCAGCGACGTGGGATGCCCATGAATAGCAGGCGTACGCATCGCCCCGGTATGACTCCTCATCCCAGTGGATGGACTCGGGTTTGGAATAGCGTGCCCGCCCCTGGAGGCATTGGCCGGGATGATCACGATGCCACGCGCGAATTGCGTCCTGTACGGCCAATGCACGCAACGGGCCATCGCCCCCGAGCCGACCGGTCAAGTCGTCACATGCACGAGTGACGAGCTGACCCACCACCATCGCGGTTCGACTGGCCACCGTCGGCCCGCTGTTGGGCACACGAGAGGTGTCCGGGTCCGCGATCGTCACTGCCTCGATGGGCAATCCCAGGCGATCCGCGACCAGTTGGGCCAGGATCGTGGTAGTGCCCTGCCCCATATCGGTCTGGGCGGTGAGCAACTCGACCGTCCCATCCGGCTTGCCCTCGATCCAGACCTCCGATGCGAGACGGACCTCGCCTGACCCGGTGAAACCGGCCCCGTGAAAGAACGTCGACAGGCCCAGCCCGCGGCGCAGGTACGGATGCGTCCGATTGAGAACTACATGTTGCTCCCGGCGTAGCCTGGCTTCGGCGAGCGAGAGCGAGCGGTCCATCAGCTCGACCATGTCGATCCCGTCGCGGACCACCTGTCCGGTAGCAGTGGTTTGCCCGTCGCGCAACAGATTGCGTCGGCGCAGCTCGACTGGGTCCATGCCGATGCGGTGGGCGATGACGTCCATGTGACGCTCCACGGCGAACAACGTCTGGGGTGCGCCGAACCCACGAAATGCCCCATAGGGTGGCGAGTTGGTTAGCCGAGCTTCGCCGTGTATGTGAATGTGATCGCACGAGTACGGCCCGGCTGCGTGGATCGCTCCTCGACTCAACACCACGGGTGAGAGCGTCACGTACGCCCCACCGTCCAGCACGATGTCGATTTCCATGGCCAGCAATCGGCCCTCGGCGTCCAGCGCTGTTCGATGTCGCACGCGGCTCGGGTGACGTTTGGTGGTGACGGCCATGTCTTCCTGCCGGTCGTATATCATCTTGACCGGGCCGCCGGCCTTTTCCGCAAGCAGGGCGGCGTGGATCGCCAGTATGGACGGAAAATCCTCCTTGCCTCCAAATCCGCCACCCACCGGAGTCTGAACGACACGGAACTCGTCCGGCAGCCTCTCAAACAGCGTGGTCAGGGCGTCGAGGACGTAGTAGGGACACTGCATGCTGCCCTTCAGAACCAGGCGGCCGTTTTCGTGGTAGGCGAGCATGCCTTGGGTCTCCAGATAAACATGCTCCTGCGACCCGGTCGTATACTCCCCTTCGATCACGTGGTCTGCTCGCGCGAACCCCCCCTCCGGATCGCCTTTACGAATGTCAACGCGCTTGAAGACGTTGTCGGTCCCGAATTGGATCAGGGCAGGCTCCACTTCCTGCTGCGGGTCGAAGACGGCAGGTAGCGGATCAAACTCGATGCGGACCGCGCGCAGGGCCTGGCGCAGCTTTCGGATGGATCGATGGGCGATTAGCACAATGGGTTCGTGCTTGTGATGAAACTCGTCCGCGACCAGGGCCGGCTGATCGGGCTCGATCAGGGCGACCACGTTCGGACCCGGAATATCCCGATGATCGACGACGACGAACTCGCTCCAGTTGACGGCCGGGCCGAAGTGAATGCCGGTGATTCGTCCCCGGGCAGCCGGGCTGCGAATGGTTCCGCCATGCAACACCCCGGGGATGCGAAAATCGTCCACGTACCGTGTGGCCCCGGACAGCTTGTCCAGTCCGTCCACTCGGGGCAGGTCGTTGCCGATAGTCGCCTCGATCATGATTGCCCGCTGCTCGTGCCGCTCACTGATCCACCTTCGGTCATCTGATCAGTGTGGAGTATAGCGAGCTGGAGACGGTCGGGCAGGAGGATGTTCACCGGACGAGCAGGAGGATGTTCACCAGCAGCGAGAACACGAGAACGATGCCGACGATGAGCAGGAGGGTCCAATTCTGCTGCCCGCCACCGGCCACGACTGGAGTCGATGCATGGACATCGGCGATCGGCTCGCCCCCGTCGGCCAAGCTCTGCAGCAACGCCGGGTCATAGCGCTTGCGAGCGTGCAGGGGGGGCTCCCCACGCCCGAAGGCGTCGAGATCCTCGATCAAGTCCTTCGTGTTCGGATACCGGTCTTCCCGCTTCTTGGCCATCATCACCTCGATGATCTCGCCGACGCCGGCTGACAGACGGGTGTTGATGTGGTCCGGGGGCGTGAGAGGCTCTTTGAGGTGCTTGTGCATAACAGCCGACGGGGTCTCACCCTCAAACGGCACGCGCCCGGTGACCATATGACAGAAGGTGGCCCCGAGTGAATAGATGTCAGCCCGAAAGTCGATGTTGATCTCGCCGCGAATCTGCTCGGGGCTGATGTAATACGGCGTACCGTATGCTCGACCCGCTTCAGCGTTGGCTGTCTTGTAGTCGCTGATTTCACGGGCCAGTCCCATGTCGGCCAGCTTCACCGCTCCGTCCTTCGTGATCATGATGTTCTTGGGTTTGACGTCCCGGTGAATGAATCCACGGGCATGCGAGTGGTCCAGGGCCCGGGCCGTCTGCAGGATAATGTCAACCGCGTCCTTCTCCTCCAGCGGTTTCCCGTTGGAGACCAAGTCGTACACCGTTCGCCCATCGATGAACTCCATCACGAAGTAGTGGTACCCACCCGCCTCACCCACATCGATGGCCTGGACGATGTTCGGATCGTTCAACTGGGCGGCGGCCCGACCCTCGCGGTAGAAACGATCGACAAACTCCTGATTGTCGCTCAGCCGCTTGGGCAGCACTTTGATGGCCACGATTCGATCCAGGCTCAATTGCTTGGCTTTGAACACCGTCGCCATCGCCCCTTGGCCCAGTTTGCCCAGGATCTGAAAACCCGGGATCTGCTGGGCAGGACGGTACATCGAGTCCTCGTCCAGAGACTTGTTGAGCCGGGCAATTTGAGACCGCGTAATGTACCCCGTCTCGATCAGCAGATCCCAAAGCCGTACGTCCTTGCCCTGATCCGACAGTTCCTTCTGCCGGTCAACGCAAAGCGCCACCTCGCCGGGGCTGGCCAGCTTCAGGTCGATCACTCGACGCCCGAATTCGGAATCTTCACGGTTACACATGGCTCGAGATCGGACCCTCGCCCCCCAACGACACCCTCAACCGACTGGCCTCCAGCCATGCCGAGAAGTGGACTGGCAGGCGTCGTTTGCGGCCTCCTTGCCCGGCGGTTCACATGCCCGAGGCGAATCGACCGGGCGACGGGGATCTTGGCCGAGAAGCCTAGACGCTGTCCCCCAATTATACCAGCCCGGTTCCCGAATTCTCCACCAAGTCGCCTCCGAGCAGCTGCATGATCCCCGCCCGCAGGGCAGCCGGGGCCGCCGATTGGTCCGATAGCAGTTCGTCAATCGCTCGTTCCTGGCGCTCGGTGAAGGGTGCGATCTCCGGATCCGCCGCCGCGTCCAGACCAAGCGTGTCGAGTATTGACAACGATAGGCGGTCGATCCCCTCCCCGGTCATCGCAGACAGGGCCACCGCCTTAATCTCGGGTCGAGGCCACCCCTTGTGGGGCCATTTCCACCGATCCCCCAGGTCCAGCTTGTTGAGCACTACCAGCGTCGGTTTGTTCGGCAAACGGGGAACCTCGTCGGCGACAAACGTCCGTGGCCAAGGCCCCGATCGATCCAGTACCACCAGCACCAGGTCGGCGCCGGCAATCCATGGCAAGGCCCGGCGGATGGACTCGCATTCGAGAACGTCATCCGACGGACGAAGTCCGGGCGTATCCACGACCGTGATCGGAACGCCACACAGCGCACCGGGCTCGGACACTGCATCTCGCGTGGTGCCGGCCAGGTCGGAAACCAGCGACCTTGTCCGTCCCAGCATCCGGTTGGCCAGCGTCGACTTGCCCGCGTTGACCGGACCCACGAGCACAAGGCCAATGCCATCCACTAGCAGCCGAGCCGCCTTGGTCCGATCCCTCAACGCGCTCAGCGCCTCGCGAACGTCCTGCGGGGCTTGCTCCGCCCGATCCGCCAGGCGGCGCAGTTCGTCCGGTAGCCGCTCTCGCTGCCTGCTAAGAAATCGCACGACACGGCGAGTAGGCGCTCGCACCAACAACCGATCCGCCTCACTCTGCACGCGATCCGCCGGCCGCCAGCTCGAATGCGACTCCTGGTCACGTTCGACGATCCGAACGCCCGCGTGCTCCAGACTCATCAACACCCGTTGCACGACGCGCACCCCGCCATGCACGCTAACATCCACGACATCGTCTGGTCCATCGGCGCAGCGCGCGCAGACCAACACGTCGTCGATCCGCGTGGCGCCGTCTTGCCAGTGCCCGTAGTAGATGCGATTAGAAGACGGTTGAGCGGGGAGCGGAGTTTGCCCTGTTCGCAGATGACGCGTGCAGATCGACCAGGCGTTGGAGCCACGTATGCGAATGACGGCAATCGCCCCACCTCTGTAGGGCGTCAAGAGTGTTGCCGTGCCTGCCGAACTCAATCAAATCTCTCCTCGTGCCTGAAATGGATGGGAAGAACATCCGGAACGTATGCCAAGACCATCAACAAGCCGCGAACTTCAGTTCGCGCGGTGCCACGCACCCTTGAATCGCAGGGCAAAACGAATCTTGCTCCAGAACCAAATTCTCATCGGGCGACACCTTGGGTTATCACTAACGACTAAAGGCGCTCTGACCCCAATCTTCTCGGTCAGCTTGAACCGCGGCGCCACCGTTCGTACGCAAGCCCTACGCCCATCAGGCCGAGATCGGGAACCCACGAGTCGCAGAAGTCGCACTCATCCTTGAGCAACTCCAGATCACCGCCGGTGGCCACGACCTGAGGCCACGTCCCCAGCCGGCCGGCGAATTGCTCGACCAACCCGCGCACCGCCCCGACCGTGCCGTAGACAATCCCGCTTCGAATCGCTTCTTGCGTGCTACGTCCAACCGGAGACTGCGGCAGGGACAGTTCCACGAGCGGTAGCGCGGCGGTTCGTTCGTGAAGGGCTGACCGTTGCATGGCTAGTCCGGGAAGGATCGCCCCACCGAGGAATACACCGTCGTCTCCGATAAGATCCACCGTGATGGCGCTGCCGAAGTCGACCACGACGCACGCGTGCCCCGTTCGATGGTGAGCCGCCGCCGCGGAACAGAGTCGATCGACCCCCACCTGTTCGGCCACTTCGACGTCCACGGGTAGGGGCAGCGGTATCTCCTCGCCGACCACCAACGCGTCCGCCCCACCATCGGCCAAGATGGACCTCGTTCGTTTCAAGACCACGGGCTGTGTGGATGCGATAGCCACGTCCGTCGGGGCATCGTCAGGCTGTCGACCTCGCAGCAAGGCGATGGCCTCAGCCAGTCCGGCGGTGTCGTGGTTCGGTAGGCGTACCGATCCGGTGATGGCGGTGTCGCACCACAGGCCCAGCTTGATGCTGCTGTTCCCGATGTCGATGACCACCCCACCCGATCGAAGGGAGCCCTGCTCAGCTTCGGCGATCATTCCGTTCGTATATCACTCCTCGCTAACTCCGACAAGGCCTCACCGCGGACGCCCCGGAGGCTCGACCATGGACCGGACGGGCTAGAAACGCTACCTGCGCCGATAGACCCCGCCGCCCAGAGAAGGCCGAATCCGAGACCTCGGGCATCGCACCCCTCCGCCAGGGGCCGGGCCGATGCTGATTGCTCCGGCCTTCGGTTCACCATCCCCGGCGCTCGCCCGGTATCGCGGGACCACAGGCGCCCGAAGAGCACCACTGCAAATCCCCATTGCCCGAACTTGACGGAACAACGGCCTGATCCGAGCTTGGTGAGGGATCAGGCGCCCCCTTTTCGCGACAGGCGCCGCGTGCGGTAGCGCGAAGAAAAAGTCGCACTCCATGCCAGCTTTTTTTTGGGAAAGCCTTGCCACGTCGTCGAGAGTCGGGTAGATTGAATCCTCGGGAAGAGAAGAAGGATCTGTAGGGAACAGAGGGAGAGACGCCCACGTTGTGGGGCGCCTTTCCCTTTTTTCGTTGGCTACCGGCTGAGTTGTAACCCCATCGAGTGGGTGCGAGCGGTAGGAGGAGGAAGACAGGATGACCATGTACCGTGGAACTCGAAACTGGCTGGCCCTTGTTCTGCTGCCACTTATTCTTGGTGGCACGCTTACTAGCACGACCTCGGCCGACGGATTCGAGATCGTGCTGAGTGACTTTTCCAGCGGCGACAACCCGGCAGACATCCTCGATGCCATTCTCGACTTCAGCGTCACCGAGGACATGCTGACGCTCATGGTCACCAACACCACGGATACTAACGTACCCGAGGCCGAGTTCGAGATCAACGAAATTGGTTTCAATGCGACGGACGCGGTCACCGACCTGATCCTGACGTCGGGTTTGGCTGACTGGATGTTCGTGTTCGACCAGAGCGGCGAGTCCGGCCATATGGATGGGTTCGGCAACTTCGACGCCCACCTTACGTGGGGAAACGATTCCAATCCAACGGTGCTGCCGGGCGAAACGGCCATATTCGAATTCGAGATCGTCGGCACGGACTTCACCAAAGAAAGCTTCATCGACTTCAGTCAAGACGGCAAGATGATGAACATGGAATTCGCGGCCAAGTTCATCCGCGGCCCGGACGATGCAAGCGACTTTGGCGCAGTTCCGGAGCCCGCCTCGCTGGGGTTGCTGATGGTGGGGATGCTTGCCCTCCTGCGTCGCCCGCGAAGCGAGTGACGTCGACGTGGCGAGCAATGTACGCCAGGATTCACCGCGTCCCTGCCGGTGTGCGCAAGTGTCCACGTCGCCGTTCACTCCGTCCTTGGAAAAACCTACCTAGAAAAGAGCAATAGTGGGTTCGCGAGGCGTTGAAGGTGACTGCCGAAAATGCTAGAGAACAAGACGGGTTTGGTGCGCAGCACGCGGCGCCCAGCGCGCCCGGGGGGAACGTATCCGGCTGTTCATTTCCTGCTGGCCGGCGCCCCATGAGAGCGAGCGTAGCTGAGAATGCGGAAAGCCGGGCGTACGGTGCGCTGGGGCTTCACCTGTGGCTGTGGATATTGGCATGAACAGAGTCACTGTTTGGTTCATCGTAGCTGTAGCGGCAGGAATCTGCATGATCCGGCCGGCGCTTGCCCACTCGGTCATCTACGTCGATTCCCAAGCCGGTGGCGCTAACGATGGCACAAGCTGGAACAACGCCTTCGTCGACCTGCAGGTCGCGTTGGCCTATGCTGAGGGCTCCGGCGGTGAAGTCGATGAGGTTTGGATCACCCGAGGTACCTATGCTCCCGCCCCACCGGGCGGTGACCGCAGCATCTCCTTCCAACTGCTCGACGAGGTTGATCTCTACGGCGGTTTTGTCGGCACGGAATCCGAGATCGACCAGCGTGATCCAGACGGGGAACCCACGATCCTCACCGGCGATCTCAATGGCGACGATTCAGCCGATTCGGCGAACGCCGACGAGAACAGCTTTCATGTCCTGATGGGGCTTGGTGACGATAGCGCCTCATGCGTACTTGATGGGCTCACCATCGTTGCTGGAAATGCCAACGGAGAAGACGACGACGAGCTCGGCGCCGGGCTATTTCTCGACGGTTTTCATCCGATCCTCGACCGCTGCCACTTCGAGGGCAATCACGCGCTCGGATCAGGCGGGGCGATCTATTCCCTCAACTCCAACCCGGTTGCGACGGACTCGACCTTTGTCGGCAATGTTGCGGAGAATCGAGGCGGCGCCTTCCACTTCCTCGGGGGCACCCCGAGTTTCACCGGGTGCGTTTTCGAGGCGAATGTGGCTCAGGGGTTTGGAGGGGCGATGTACTCCGCGCTCTCGACTACGACCTTCCTGGGCTGCGCCTTCCAGGCCAACACGTCCGCCAGCGGCGGGGCCATCTACAGCTTCCTTGCAACGCTCACGTTACTGAATTGTACGCTGACCGGCAACTCGGCCGCGGGGAACGGCGGGGCGGTGCATCTTCACGATACCAATGCCTCGTTCACCAACTGCGTCTTCAGCGGGAATGAAGCCGCCGTCGGGGCCGGCATCTCCAACGTAGAGCTGTTCAACCAACAAACGACCGTGGCCAACTGCACGTTCGGCGGCAACGTAGCCGCAAGCCAGGGAGGAGCGTTCAGGAACTCCAGCGGCACCATGTTGGTGGTCAACTCCGTGCTCTGGGACAACGAGCCGGACTCGTTCGCCAACGATGGAATCGGAGCGTCGCTGACCATCGAGTATAGCTGCGTCCAGGGCGGCGCCGCTGGAGTCGGCAACATCAGCGAGGATCCCCTGTGGGTCGACCCCGCCGGACCTGACGGCATGGTGGGCACGGCGGACGATGACTACCGCCTGGGCTCGCAGTCGCCCTGCATAGATGCCGGGGCCAACGATTACGTTCCGCTTGATGACTTCGACTTGGACGGCGACGGGGACACGTCCGAGCAGATTCCCATGGATGCGAACGGGGAGCCACGGTTTGTCGACGACCCGGAGACCGAAGACACAGGCCAGGGATCGCCTCCACTGGTGGACATGGGAGCGCAGGAGTTCCAGATTCCAACCGACGCCTGCCCCGGCGATGCAAACGACGACGGCCACGTCGATCCCCTGGACGTCGGCTACGTCTTGGCCCGTTTCGGATGCTCGGTTGATGAGGATCCTTCCTGCGCCATGGCGGATCAAAACGCAGACGGGGCAGTGGACCCGCTGGATGTAGGTTTCATTCTGGCCCGCCTCGGCGAGTGCGACAGCGGGGGTTAGCAATCTTGAGCCCACCAGGAGCGAGGGGTCTTTTGAGAGCGTACTTCATAACGATAACCGTCTTGTGGCTGACGGCATTCGCCGGGCCGCCGGCGCTGCGCGCCGACGACGGGCCGATGTTCGGCGGCACGCCGATCGTCGAGCGAGTCGATGAGTTCGGCGGCGACGGATTCGATTTCCTGGTGACGGTTTATACGGCGGTCTACTATGGCCCGGACACGGAGCTGCCGGACGCTCTGGAACTGGTTGAGCTGAACGAGGGCGAGTCCTACCTGATCTACCTGCTTGATAATCAGGGGGAGACGTCGGTAGATCTCTTCGGCCTGTTGAACCCGGACTCTATTACGATCCCGGCCGCGGGAATCCTGCCCGCCGACATCGTCAAGGACGAGAGCTTTGACCCGGACGATCTAGTTCATCCGTCGGTGTGGTTCTTCGGAATCGACTTGATCAGTTTTGCGTGGGACGAATCCTTCGGCCTCCTGGGGCCGGGGAACTGGTCGCTCGTGTTCTATCGCAGCAAGGGCTGGCAGGACGTAACGAGTTGGGTGGGCGATTCCTCCGACGGCGGTTTGGACCTCGATCTGCTCCTGGGCCCCAGTGAGGACGTCGACCTTCCCGAAGAACCCAACGACTGTCCCGCCGATGTCAACGGCGACGGCTTGGTCGACGGGCTGGATTTGGGAGCCGTAATGGCCTGTCTGGGGCAGGAGGTCGAGGAAGGAGATCCCTGCTTCCCGGCGGACGTCAACGGCGATGGAGTCGTTGATTTCTTGGACATCGGCTTCGTAATCGCTCGGTTCGGGGAGTGCCCCGTGTCTGACTGTGATGACAGCCCGGACGACTGCGAAGACGGCGTCGACTGCACGGACGATGTCTGCCAAGACGGAACTTGCGTTTACATGCCCAATGATGCCGCCTGCGACGATGACGGACTATTCTGCAACGGCAGCGAGGGATGCGACGCCGTCGAGGGATGCGTCTCCGGCGGTGACCCCTGCGAACCGGGTACGTTTTGCAACGAGGCGACGAACACCTGCGATGAGTGCCAGGCAGACGCCGACTGCAACGATGGTGTCGGCTGCACCAACGACGCGTGCGTCGACGGATCGTGCGTTTCCACGCCCGATGACGGCAACTGCGACAACGGCCTGTTCTGTGACGGGGCCGAGACCTGCGACCAGGTCAATGACTGCCAGGCCGGCACGGCTCCCGATTGCGATGATGCGGTAGGCTGCACGGACGACTCCTGCAACCAGGAGACGGACTCCTGCAACCGCGTCGCCAACGACGCCAACTGCGACAACGGTTTGTTCTGTGACGGGGCGGAGACCTGCGATGGCGCCAACGACTGTCAGGCCGGGACGGCTCCCGATTGCGATGATGCGCTAGGCTGCACGGATGACTCCTGCAACGAGGAGACGAACTCCTGCGACCACCTCGCCAACGACGCCAACTGCGACAACGGCCTGTTCTGTGACGGGGCGGAGACCTGCGATGAGGTCAACGACTGTCAGGCCGGGACGGCTCCCGATTGCGATGACGCGGTAGGCTGCACGGACGACTCCTGCAACGAGGAGACGGAGTCCTGCGACCACGTGGCCAATGATGCCAACTGCCCGGACGACGGGTTGTTCTGCAACGGAGCGGAGGTGTGCGACGCTGTCGAAGGTTGCGTCTCGACCGGGGATCCCTGCGAGCCGGGCACGTTCTGCAACGAGGATACGGACACGTGCGATGAGTGCGCTCAAGACAGCGACTGCGACGACAGCGTAGGCTGCACGGATGATTCTTGCCAAGACGGTACCTGCGTCTTCACGGCCGACGACGCAAATTGCGAGGACGACGGACTGTTCTGCAACGGTGTTGAAGAGTGCCACCCTGACGATGGCTGCATCTCCGCCGGAGACCCGTGCAACAGCGGCACGCTCTGCAACGAGTATGCGGAACGCTGCATTCCGATTCCCGTCGGTGTGGCACTCAATGAGATCCGCGTCGATCAGGTCGGCGACGACACCGATGAGTACTTTGAGCTTCTGGGTCCACCGAGTATGAAGCTGGACGGCCTGACTTATGTCGTCATTGGCGACGGGGTTGCAGGCAGCGGAGAGATTGAAGCGGTCATCGACCTTTCGGGCCAGGAGGTGCCTTCCGGCGGGTTCTTCCTGGTCGCCGAGGCTACCTTCTCGCTCAATGGCATCACACCGGACCTGATCACCAACCTCAACTTCGAGAACATCGACAACGTCACTCACCTGTTGGTCAGCGACTTTGTCGGCGTCATTGGAGATGACCTGGATCTCGACGATGACGGGATCCTGGATGTCGAGCCCTGGTCGGTGGTGCTCGGCTGCATTGGACTGCTGGAGACGGTCGGCTCCGGCGAGTGGGTTTATTGCAACACCACCGTCGGGCCTCTTGCGCCCATTCGAGTGTACAGGTGTCCGGACGGCGTCGGCCATTGGGAGATCGGTCTTTTCGACGATTTGACATTCGACACGCCGAGGGCACCTAATATCTGCCCTCCGCCCGTTTGCGGCGATGGCGTCTGCGGCGGTGACGGGGAGGACTGTTTTTCCTGTCCGGATGATTGCCGCTGTATGGGGCCGGAGTGTGCCAGGGCGTGCTGCGGCAATGGCATCTGCGAGGGCGACGAGCTTGCGGACAACTGCACGATCGACTGCGGACCCTGCACGGCGAACACCGACTGCGACAATCAAAACCCCTGCACCTCCGGCCTCTGTTTGGAGGGCAGATGTTTCAGCACGCCGGTCGATTGCGATGACGCCGATGCTTGCACGGCCGACAGCTGTGGGCCAAGCAGCGGATGTGTCCATGAGTCGATCGACTGCGGCGATGAAGACGCATGCACCAACGACGGCTGTGATCCCGACACGGGATGTACCTACGACACGGTCGACTGCGACGACGATGACGCATGCACCCTGGACAGTTGCGACCCGGTCACCGGGTGTGTCAGCGATCCGATTGACTGCGACGATGGCAACCCGTGCACGACCGATGGCTGTGACGCTGGGAATGGCCTGTGCGTGAATGAGCCGATCAGCTCATGCTGCGGCAACGAGTCTTGTGAGCTGGGCGAAGATTCGTGCGCATGCCCGATCGATTGCGGCGAGCCGCCGCTCATCGAGACGAACTGTGCCGACGGAATCGACGAGGACTGCGATGAGCTGATCGATTGCGATGATGTCGACTGCGAGTTGGACCCGATCTGCATCTGCGTCGTTGACGGCGAATGCGTTGAGGGCGAGGACTGCGTGAACTGCCCGGAGGACTGTTTCGCCGGCGGCGGAACCTGTGGCGATGGTATCTGTGAGGGCGACGGCGAGGACTGCTTCACCTGTATGGCCGACTGCCCATGCTCCCCGACGCCAGACGCCTGCTGGGCTTGCTGCGGTGACGGCGTATGCACGCCCGTATTGGAATCCGAGGCCTTGTGCCCGGTAGATTGCGACCCGGAATTCGAGCCCCCGAGTTCCTGTTGTGGGGATGGGAACTGCGAGGGCAGTGAGGACGCGGTCAACTGTGCCGTTGACTGCGCTGGGTAGGCAGCGTGGAGCGCCCATCCGCGTTACGACGTGGAGCCGGTTCCGCCGGTAGTCCGCGCCGATTCAAGCTCCGCGTCGGTAACAGGCGCCGTAAGCCAGACCTTGCCCTCCGCCCGAACCAGACCCGCCGGGCGGTCCATCAGAGCCAACATTTGAAGCAACTTCCGGTCGCCAATGACTTCGACGGTCGATGTCAGGCGCGGTGACACATGCTGTACGTGAATTGGTGTGCTCAGCCGGGGCGCGTATTGCGCGACAATCTCGGGACGGGTCTGGATGATCTCAATACCCAAGTGCCAGGGGCGAACCTCGAGGTCAGGACCGCTGCGCTCAGGAGTCGGGTCTGGTTGGACGACTGCTACGCGACGGGGCACGCTTCGAAATATCGATGGGCCGGCGAATACCATCAGCGAAAGCGCTGCCATTCCAAACCCGACCCCCGTGCCCAGGCGTCGCCGGACCCGTCGCCGTCGATGCAACGTGTCCATCGACTCGACAAGCTCCCCGAGCATGGCCTTACGACGCGATTGGCCCAGCGCACTCAGATCGTCTCTGCGGGTATCATTCATCGAAGACATCCTCCCCGCGCCGCCGAAGACCGGCCAACGCGCGACCGACTCGTCCATCGACCGCGCCGGGCTTCAAGCCTGTGGCGGCCGCGATCCTCTTGAGCGTCCAGCCGAGTCGATAGCGCATGACCAACAGTTGCCGTGGCAGATCGTCCATGGTGGCCAATTCCCTTTCGAGCCAGTCCAGGCGTTCGGACAGATCGTCGTGGCTCGCCCCACCGTCATCCACCACCGCTACCGACTCCTCCCGGTGGCGGCGACGGGCCATCTGACGCAGCCGGTCGTAGGCACATGAACGCACGACGAAACTGAGCCAGCGCCTCAAACGCGATTCCGTCTCCATGCGCGGGATGGAACGCATGACGCGCATGAAAGTGTCTTGAACGACATCGAGGCAGAACGACTCATCTCGACCGGTGATCCGCCGGGCTTCGCCGTATAGCGAATCAAAGTGTTGCCGGTACAAGACGGCGAACGCCTCCGAGTCTCCGGAAGCGACTGCAACCGTGAGTTCCTTTACCGAGCGATTCAATCCTCCGCTCCGATCGACGGGGCAGGCAGTGGCGAATCCCAATGCACCGGTGCAAGGCGTCACCCGCCTGACATGCTGGGCGTCGCGACCCATTGCCTCGCATTGCTCCACGGAACTTCGCCCTTGCGCTCGGAACGACGCGTGGACGCAGCGGCGCTTCCTTGCGGATAGCTATTTAGCTTTGCGTTTTGCGATGGCCTTGTCAACTTTCTCTTGACCCACTGCCTCAGCCATGAGCCGCTCGACATTATCCATTCGCTCCTTCAGTCGGTCAAACAGACGCTCTCGCTCGCGCTTGACCTGTTCCCCTTTGCTCACAAAATCGTCTGTTCCTAACATGGCAAATCCCAGCTTCTCAACACTTGTCGCCGTTCCGAACTCTCGTAACGCCTCTTCGAACTCACGGAGACTCGGAAGCGCTAGGTCTATGAACCCATCGATACTGAACTCCGCCGCGTCACGCCGTAGGTCGATTGTTTTGCGAAGCTCGTCGATGATGTTATCGATGACTTCGAGCTGTTCCTCTTCGCCGCGAGCGATCAATAGGCCTGTCGGCTCATGAAACCGCATCTCCGGCGGCTTCGGTCGATCCGTAAAGAGCGCGAGGGCGGTTTCGATGGCAGTCAGTATGTCACTCGACTCCATCTGAGAGGCCAGTAGATCGGCGACCGTCCAAACTCCCGATATCTCAACTACCGAATCGTCCGTCTCCGAGTCGTAGAAGTTGTAGGTCACCCGGTACAGGGGGATGCCCCTATTCGAATTCCCCCGCACAAGTAAGACCTTGAGCTTGACCTTCCGATCGTCCGGTCTCTGACCCTTTCGACCGTCAAGAAGCTCCAATGCGGCGCTCAGGTCAACAGAAGCCAGCGTGACCGCAGTCATGCGGACGCTGGCGACGGTCTCCGGGGAGTAAACTACGATGTTGACGTCGTTGCCCGCAGCCCGCAGGGCCTCGATGTACTCAAGGGCGTTGCCACCGGGGAACTCGACATCCACAACTCCGCCCGTGCTCCGACTAGGCTGTCCTCGGGCTTCGATTTGAAGGCCTAGAAGCGCCCACGCCATGGCGGCCACCGCGATTACGAAAGGGTGTTTCATCCGACAATCTCCTTGCCATTGTAGGGCTACCCGAGCCCTTGGTTTCAACTGGCAGGAAGAACGAAGCCGAGCGGACCATTTCGCGCCTGCGGGCGGGTTTTTTTCAAGATTCGCCCTGGCGGACCCGTGGAGGCACTCGCCAGGCCTCGGGTCTGCGAATCCTGACCCCGATCCGGGTACGGGCAGTTGGGTGCCACTGGTGGCTTGCCCACCAGTGCAGTGGCAGGTCACGGCTGGATCACGTCCGAGGTTGATCGCCGGTCTGTTGTCGCTGGCTGGCCTCTTCCAGGATGCCGCGCTCTTGGGGTGTCAGAGAGTCGAGGCCGTGATCGTGAACCTTGACGAGAATGGCGTCAACTCGTTGTTGCAGGGCCTCGATCCGTTCGCGTTCGCGTCTCTCACGAGCCAGCGCCTTGGCGGCACGACGCCTGGCCCAGTACGACGGACGCGGCGTGCGTTCGGAACTTCGTTCGAGCGACTGATAACCCTGCGAAAAGTCGTACCCGAACTCACTGTCCAACTCGAAAGCGCCCATCTTGAGCATCTGGCGTTGTTGATAGCACGTCATATAGCCGAAGACAGCCACTCCAAGCAGCAGGTATTGACCCCCGAGCAGACCAATCAGGCCCAGGACGATCGCCCCGACCATGCCCACGCCGGACGCAATCATGGTCGCGTCCCGATACCCCTTGCGAGGCCATAGCAGGCACTGAAAGATCCGCCCGCCATCAAATGGATACACCGGCATCAGGTTGAAAAGCAGCAGCAGGTAGTTGAGGCCGAAAAAATAGAGTAACCACCGCTGACCCTCGCTGAACGCCACGGCGGCGCTGACCGGAGAGAACGGATGGAACGGATTCCAGGGGACGGCCCCCGCCGCCCCGACCCACAGCACCAACGCAAACGAGCTGACCGCACAGAACAGCACGTTGACCATGGGACCGGCGACCACGGTGACCAGATTGGCGGACGGCGTATGCGGCGGGGCGACCGACGCCAGCCCGCCGAGCGGCCAGAGCAATATCTCGTCGGCCGTTCCGCCCACGTACCGGGCACCGAAGCAATGCCCGAACTCGTGGAGCAGCACGATGGCAAACAACATGGCGGCGGTTCCTCCGCCGTAGAGTAGCCCACGGTACAAGGGCATTCCCGAGTCAGCAGACGGCACGCTTTGAAAGATAATCCACAGGGCCCCGAAAACGAAGAAAAGATGCAGGCGGATGGCGATGCCGAAGAGTCGTCCGATGGGAAACGACCAGTTGATCGGGTTGTCCAGCGAACGTGACGAGTGGTTCATGGTCGCTTACAGACGTTCCGCCCGATCGGCCCGGGCATCGGCTTTACGCTGCCGTTCGGTGGCTTCGAGCAACGTCTTGCGTTCCGCAGGCGTCAGACTCTGCACTCCCCCGTCGTAGACCTTCTTCAAGATCCGATCCACCGCCTGATGATCCACTTGGCGGGTAGCCATCTTGGCTGCCCACGCACCGGTGCCGCCACCCTTGCCGCCTCGCCGCGGTTTCGGGCGTGGGCGCGCGGTCCATCCGGCCGTCGCCCCGCGCACTCGCCCACGTGCTCCGCGACGCGTCGCCCACCAAAGATCGCCCTTCCAAGCCCACCACGCTCCGAAGAGCATGCCCGCCAGGTGACAGATGTCCCCGCCGTAGTTGCCACCGCGAGTGAGAATGTTGACGACGTAGAGCGCCGTGAACGCGATCGCCGCCGTTCGAATGCGCATCGGAATGACAAAGAAGAGCAGGATCTGGGCATGGGGGAACAAGACCGCCGCAGCACCCAGTAGGCCTAGAACGCTCCCCGATGCCCCCAGCGCCGGGGTTCCGGGGTTGACTAGCGTGTTTCCGGTACCAGGCCACGGTACGTAACTGGCCACCATTAGCAGCAGGTTTCCGCAGACACCGGCGATGGTATAGATCAAGAAGAACTTCTTGTTTCCCCACACCCGTTCGAGTGCGCTACCCAAGAAATAGAGGCCTATCATGTTGAATAACAGGTGCGTCGTGTCGCCGTGCAAATACTGTGACGTGACCAGGCGCCACACTTGGCCGTGGAGCACCAACCGAGTAACCATCACCGCCCCGCCCAAAAGTGAGGTTCCCCCCCCAAAAATGGTGCTGTAGCATAGAATATAAAGAATCACGTTGGCTACGATCAGCTTCTTGACGATGCTGCCGCCCCAGAGGCCGCCGCCCCAGAAGCTCGTCGGACGGTACATACCTCCCATACCGCCTCGGGCACCGCCCGGAAACTGGGCTCCAACTCGTGCGTAATCTCGATCCTGCCAACTCATTCGTCATTCAGCTCCGGCTCGGGTCGTTCGGCTATCGCTTAGCGCTTCGACACAGCTCAGACGACGGGCTCTGTTGGGTGCCATGGGCAAACTTGTTTGCCCGTGTCGTGCCTGCGCGGCTCACGGGCAAACAAGTTTGCCCATGGCACCCGGAGACTCAAGCTAGGCGACACCCTACCCATCAAGGAAGTATCGGCCCAACACGGCCAGCGTCTTGCCGTCCACGATAGTTCCATCGAGGACCATCGCCCGCAGCGTGGCGTCGGCGACTACCTCGACCTTGATCTTTTCGTCCACCTCGCAGCTCGGATCGCCGGGGATCAGGTCGTCCGCGCGGAACGCCCACATGCGCTCGGTCAGTATCCCCGGCGAGGTATAGAAGTCTCCGAACGGCTGGATTCGACCCGCCCGGTATCCGGTCTCCTCTTCCAGCTCCCGTCGGGCGCAGTCCGCCGGCTCCTCCGGCGGTTCCAGCGTTCCAGCAGGAAGCTCCCACAGCTCCCGCTCGACGGCGTGGCGATATTGCCGGATCATGACCACCGATCCGTCAGTCAACCGAGGCAGGATCACCACGGCTCCCGGATGGACCACCACGTCACGGACAACGGGATCGCGCCCTACCAGAGGATATCGGCGACGTTCCACGCTGAAAATCGAAGCCTGGAGTAAGCACTCAGCCATCGGCACCCCTGTGAAATCTTTCAGACCCGCCCCCGCCTGCCGCAGGACGTAGATCGGCCTCGGAACCAATTATTATAGGGCTCGCCACGAGCACGGGCAATCAGATGCGTCGGATGCTCGACGCCTGAGCCCGCTGGTCAGCCCTCGCCGGCAGGGTTGTCGCGAATGAATTGCAAGATCATGTCGCCCCGCTACAATCCGCCCCGCGGGCGCGCGGGCTTCGCTTCCAACCCAACCGGAGAACAGGATGGACGCATTCAAGGAATTCGCTACCTGGTTCGAGAACCTCATCTGGTCCACGCCGTTGCTGTTTCTGATCCTGGCGGCGGGGTTGACCTATTCGGTGGTCACCAAGTTCGTGCAGTGGCGGGTGCTGACCCACGGCGTGGACTGCATTCGAGGCAAGTTCGACAACCCGGACGACACGGGTCACATCAGCCACTTCCAAGCGCTGTCCGCGGCCCTGAGCGCGACCATCGGGTTGGGCAACATTGCCGGCGTGGCTGTGGCCGTTCAGTTGGGCGGTCCGGGGGCGGTATTTTGGATGTGGGTGGTGGGCTTCTTCGGGATGGCCCTGAAATTCGCCGAATGCACCCTGTCGGTCATGCACCGTGACGTGCGAGAGGTTCCCGATCCCAGCGCCCCGGGCTCGACCGAAGCCGGCGCGGAACCGAGGGCCAAGAAAGTCGGCGGCGACGAGGTTCGCGGTGGACCCATGTGGTACATTTGGAAGGGCATCGCCGAGCCCATGCGCCGGCGAGGCAACCCCTTCTGGATCGTTTTCGGCGGCCTGTCGGTCATCTACGCCGCCGTAATCACCGTCGCATCCTTCGGCGGTGGCAACATCTTCCAGGGATGGAACGTAGGCAACATTCTGGAGTCCAACTTCGGTGTCGATAGAACAATCACCGGAGCGGTTCTCGCCATCGGGGTGGCGGTGGTCATCATCGGAGGTATCCGCCGGATTGGGCAGGTGGCCTCCAAGCTGGTTCCCCTGATGTGTGTGATCTACGTGGGCGGGGCGTTGTTCATCCTCGCGTCCCACGCAACCGAGCTTCCCAGGCTCTTTGGTTTGATTTTTTCGCATGCGTTCTCCGCCCGCGAGGCGGGTGGCGCGTTTGCCGGAGTCAGTGTATGGATGGCCTTCGTCTGGGGCATGAAGCGAGCCGTCTTTTCCAACGAAGCGGGTCAGGGGTCGGCGGCGATCGCCCACGCCGCCGCCAAGACGGAAGAACCCATCCGCGAGGGCGTCGTGGCGGGCATGGGGCCGTTCATCGATACGATCATCGTCTGCACCATGACCGCCCTGGTTCTCTTGGCCACCGGCGTCTGGAATCGACCGGCGGCCGGCCACGTCACCGAGATCCACGACGATCACCTGGTCGTCGCGCTGAATTCTGAGTTGAACGAGAACCAGCAGGCCTCTTACGCCCGAGAAATGAGCGACGGGGCGACCATGTTCGTCTACTTTGAACAACTCGAAGCCGCACTCGCGGACAAGCTCGACCTGACGCTCCAGGATGGGGGCACGGGCGTGGCCGAGCGTTTCGCTCAGAACGGTCAGGTGCATCTGGGCTTCGCAGATCTGCTCCCTGAGGAACGCGAAGAGCTCGATAGGCTCGAAGTGGGCCAAGCGGTCCACGTCGGCGTCGAAGTGGGCGCGGACCTGACCCGTTTTGCCTTTGATTCCGTGTTGCCCGGATTCGGCAAATATCTGGTGACTGTCGGTGTGTGCCTCTTTGCCTTCAGCACCATGATTAGTTGGAGCTACTATGGTGAGAAGGGCACCGAGTTTCTCTTCGGCCCGACGGCCATCCTGCCCTACAAGTTCATCTTCGTGGTGGTCATCTTCATGGGCGTCATTCAAAAGGACTTTGCCGTCGTCGTTAACCTGTCAGATGCGCTGACCGGATTGACGGTGTTCTGCAACCTGCCTGCGCTTTTGTTCCTCGGCCCGACCCTGGTGCGCGCCGCGATGGACTACTACCGCCGTCTGGATGCCGGCGAGATGCGCAAATACTAGCGCTTCGTTGTGGGCGATATGCTGGGTGGCACGGTCTGGTACTCCAGGCCGTGGGGGACGGGTCGCCGAGGCAGCGCTCTCCACGGCCTGGAGTACCAGACCGTGCCACCCGTCGCCCCGCTACTGACGGCGGGCGAGACGGTCTCCACTTCTCGATCGAGTCTCGGGGGTCGAGGCAGCGCTACCCGTATTGCACCAACACGCTCTTGGAATGTAGCCGGTCCGCGGCGCAGTCTGTGGGTGGGCGCGGCACAGCGAGGATTCGAAACGGGCGCTTTCCGGTGGTTTGTTCCACGGCGCTTCGCAGAAACCCCACCGAAACGGCCCGGGCGTTGGTGGAGATGAGCATGACGCCATCGGAATTCAGAAGCTGAAGGGCTTCGCCAATCAGCGCCCCGAGATGGTCGGCGATGGCGAAGACGCGTTTGGGTTTCTTGCTGCGGGCGAAGGTCGGCGGGTCCAGAATGATGAGGTCAAACCGGCGCCCCTGTCGGCGAGCGCGCTTGAAGTAGTCGAAGATTTCCGAGCAGATGAACTTGTGGGCGTCCAGGGCCAGTCCATTGAGCTCGAAGTTGCGCTTGCCCCACTCCAACGCCCGCTTGGCCAGATCCACGCTCACCGTTTCAGCCGCCCCACCGAGCGCCGCCGCTACCGAGAAACTGCACGTGTACGCAAAGGTATTCAAGACCCGTCGCCCGTCGGCCAGCTCACGGATCCTGCGTCGATTGTTGCTTTGATCCAGGAACAGGCCGGTCATCAGGCCGTCGTCCGGTCGGATCAGGAACTTCATGCCGCTTTCGGACACTGCGAACTCCGCCTCGCTCGCTTCGCCGCCAACTAGTCCCCCGTCCGCGGTCGTAGCGGTCTCGGCGGCTCGGCTTCGATCCTTGACTGAAACCTTGTGGTAGACCGCGGTCAGTCCGAGAGTTCGACGATAGAACGCAGCGCTTCGGTCGAGCCTCCTCGCCCCGCCGACGAATTGATGGGGAACCGTCCATAGCGTGGCGATCTGTCCGAAGCGTTCCGCGACCAGGCCCGGAACGCCTTCCGACTGGCCGTTAATCAATCGACATACGTCCGTTTGATCGTCGGTCAGACGCCCCAAGCGGGCATTCAGGGCGACGTCGAGCGCGTCTTCCAGGGCATCGTCGCCGGCGACCACCTCGGTGAACGCCGGCGGCGTCGGACAGGTGAACTGCACCCGTTTGCCGGTGACGGGATGGGGAAACCGCAGCTCGGCCAGATGAATGAAACACCGCACGTTGGACGTCGCTGCGGAACCGTCGGGCTTGAGCGAATCGCCCACGATCGGCAGCCGATTTCCGCGAAGGATGCGGGTGATCTCCGGCCGGCGCCCACCCGAGGTGCGGATTTCCAGCAGCGTCCCGCCCGTGCCGGCGCGAATGACCTGCATCGACAGCTCGGGGGCTGGGGAATCCGCCGCGTGACCACCGCGCCGTGCGGCTGAGCTGGGTGTCTTGAGCACCTTCTTGGGATTACCGCGGGTGACGGCGATGAACCTCTGTTGCACTCGACCCCCGCGGAAAAACTCGTTGATGGCATCGGCGACGCGCTCGGA